>JAQXDF010000057.1 GCA_029251475.1 Rickettsiaceae bacterium | reverse complement strand
CATTATATTTTTAAAGAAATATTAGTCAATTATTATATTAATACATAATACAAGTATTTGAAATAATTTAATAATTGCTGCCTAGAATTTTGCTATAAGAAATCTCAGCTCTTGGATACGCCATGCAACAACGCCGACCGAGTAATGAATGTCCTATAGACAACAAAAACTCATGGAACTCAAGCAAATACTATTATATTGCGCCAATAACTCGTCATGTGAGTTAAAGTATGGGGAGGTTGTACCAATGTATCGGACAGTTTAGCAGCTTAATTAGTTTAAATTATTTCAAATACTTGTATTATGTATTAATATAATAATTGACTTATATTTCTTTTTAAATATAATGTTGATATTTATTTTAATAAATAGGTTGATACATTATGTTACTATTGCGCACGATTAATTCTATACTTTTTGACAAATTAAAACCTAGGACTTTTCCGGATACAATGACCGAGGTGCAGATACAACATGCCACTGAATCGCACAAAATCAAAACTTTGATAACTTTGATGCCTAAAAATCATCCTATTAATTCAGAGGGTAATATTATGCTTGGTAGTAAAAGTCTTCTGCAAAAATATATGATAGATTTTGATGCTTCTCCTGAGTTGGGTAAGTATTTATTCAATGAAGTTAATCCGAAGATTAAAGAACCTAGGTTAGAAGATGCTAAAAATGAATTTAAACAGCATAATAGTATATATAATTATTTTGATGAGGCAAGCAAAGATCGAGCTGAGGAGTTATATCTGAGTTGCTATAAATTATGCGCTTATCAATTTAAATTTATAGAGCGTGAGAGGCATCCTGATTCTGAGGTGGGAAAACAAGCTTACAAAATGATAGTTCTCTTTGGTCCAGACTTAAAAAACACAGCAGATCAAGCAGCAGATTTTGCAGGCAATAAGAATGACGACCTAAATAGCACTCTTTTATCTATAGATAAATTTTTTAAGGCTAATACAAGTATGGATAGCACTCAGATCCATACTTTATTTACAAGCAATCTACCAGTATGCGATGAAAATGATACAAGTTTTAATCTAAATTCATGGAAAAAGAAATTGCCAGTCTTAGGAATAGATGCACTCAAGAATTTTTCAGATGCGCCAAAAATATCAAAGCGAATTGTAAATAATAATCTGGTAGACGGGACTGAGTGTAATGTACCAAATGATAAGCAAATTTATAATAATATTTTAATGCAGATTATTTATAATAATTTTGAGACTAATCCAGAATTAGCTAAGTTATATAAATATTATAAAGTGTCAGAAGATGCATTTAATAGAACATTAGTTCTAATGAATAATCGTACTCTTGCTGTTGATGATGATATGAAACTATTAAGTCCTAAGGAAGAAGATTTTATACCAAATGTTTCTATAAAAAATTAATGAAAATCATTACCTAGTAAAATTACCATCTCATAACCTGAGAAGTCTTATTTTAGGGGAGATAACACAGTGCTGCCAGTCTATAGATGGTGATTCTGAGCAGTGTGTTGTCGATGGAATTAATTTATCTAGTAGCGGTTTTTATGTTTTTATTCGAGCTAAACAAGGCAATACTTTTGATGTAGCCAATATTGATTGGGATAATTTTGAGAATAATGGTAATAAAATTATAGGACAAAGTTATGCATGGATAGGGATAGATAGTGCTCTTACTTTAGATTCCCTTGAGGTGCCAGAAGATTATAGAAAACACTTAGATTTACAAAACACTATGAATAAATTTGGTGAAGCGTTGCATGAAGTAAACCCAGCTATCGAGAGAATAATGGTTGGAAAGGGTGGACAAACAGAAGAAACATTAAAGGCAGCAAGCGTAGAATTGATTGAATCTCCATCCCCATCTTATCTCCAAAATGGATATAATTATGGCGATGCTAACAAGCAAGTAGAGTTATATTGCTCCCCTGGGCTTAGAGAGAAAAGAAAGTTGTTGTCGGATGAAACTGAAATAGAAAATCAAAACCATATTGTGTCATCACAACATGCAGATTATGTCTACTCTTTAGATCTGATATTTTTTCAGAAAAACCCCAAGTATCATGTTTTAACTTCCTATGTGGCTTTGTTTATGCTTAAAAATGATATTATAGCATTTGATGATCTTAAAGACTTTGATGTAGATAAAATCAAGGTATTATCTGGTCTTTTCTATGACATTAATCAAATACAAGGCCACATAGACGAAGGAAACATTTATT
>JAQXDF010000048.1 GCA_029251475.1 Rickettsiaceae bacterium | reverse complement strand
CATAATAATCTCCTGATTTTATATATTCATTTGTGTATCTACAAGGATATAGGCACAATATTTAAATCTCAATATTTTATTGATTACTAAGTGTAGTTTAAATTCAATTACACTTAGTAATCATACAAATTGTTGTATTTGTGCATTAATTACCATCATATAGACAGTTTTTGTCAGTAAAGTTTTTGTCTATTAAAAAAAAATCTATAATCCTAGTCAGGAAGTTATACTATTGAATATAGATTAATCTTATTAGCAGTTTATGGAATCACGAGATAGACCATTACATGAATATATAAAATCAGGAGATTATTATGCTGATGCTAGGAAGTGGTATAGGTATAAGTATATTTACCCATTTACTCAGCGATCATATATATTATTGTTCTGTACGGTTATTTCGACATTATTTATAGGGACAATAATTAATATCAATCACTTATTTCCGCTTGTGAAGCAAGTTCAATATTCTATCAAGGCTAATTCATTAGATAATAAAACCGCCCAAATAACAAGAGCCAACGAAGTGGAAAACGATCCTCTGGGGTCGGTGTCTAATATCCTGGTAAAGAATTATGTCATGAAGAGAGAAGGTTATGATTACAACTCTCTTAAAAAACAATTTACCTACGTAAAAAATAATTCGACTAGGCTGGTCTTTCGTAAATTCTATAATTTAATGGATATTGATAATCCGAATTCTCCAGTAGTATTATACCAAAAATCTAGAAGATTAAAGCCTTCTATTATTTCAATAAAAAGGCTAAGTCCTAGTAAATCTATTGTTAGGTTTGATTCGGGGGAAAGCGATGTTTCTGATGAAAATACCAAAAAAATCGTTAAACAAGCCACAATCGAATATGAAATTGATAAAATAAATCTCAATTTAGCTGATGGTCAGAGATTTAACTTCACAGTGACTGATTATCAGTTAGAATTAGAAAAAGATGCAAAAATCAAGTAAATAAAATATGAAAAAGATTCTTACATTTACTATTATATTTTTTCTGGCCCAGTCCAGTTGGGCTATACGTGAATCCAGGCCAACTCCAATAGATAGTAGAATTCGAGTTATAGTATATAACCCAAATGATGTTTTTAAGTTTACAGGCTACTATGGCTATCAAGCAAGTATTGAACTAGCTAAATCTGAAGAAGTGGTTAGTATTTCTATGGGAGACACTACTTCTTGGCAGATTGTTCCAGCTGGTAGCCGTATCTTTATCAAGCCTATTGAGCAAGATGCTACTACTAATATGACTTTAATTACCAATAAAAGGACTTATTATTTTGAGTTATATGCAGAAGAGACTTTGGATATAAGAGATCCTGGCATGGTCTTTAATGTAAAATTTTTGTATCCAGACGAAGCGGAAGAGGACAATATTCAAACTTTTGCTAGTAGCAGTTCGTCTTCAGAACCAAATCTTAGCCATCCTGAGCAGTTAAATTTTAATTATTTCCTAAGTGGAAGTGAAGAAGTTGCTCCTATTAAAATCTATGATGATGGAGAATTTACGTACTTACAATTCCGTGAAAAGAACAATGAAATACCTGCTATATTTGCCGTAGATGAAGATTTACGGGAGTCAATGGTAAACTATCGTCTATCACCTAATGATAGTAATTTATTAATAGTTGAACAAGTATTTTCTAAGCTCACATTAAGATCAGGAAAAAAAATTACTTGTATATTTAATGAAGCCTATAAGCCTTACTAATTATATAAGATAATATTGTCTTGCTGCATTGCGCGCAAGATTGGTTCTGGTTGTGTATTTATCATAAGCTATTTCCCTGGCATTCTAAGACTATTGAGATTTATTACCTTGTGAATTTTTGTTGTAGTTGTTATTTTATAATAAAATTGATTTAAATTCAGAATAACATGATGGAATTTCTAAGTAATAGATCTGTGCTACAGCTGCTTGGCCAAGACTCTGCCAAATTTTTACAAGGCATGACTACTAATAATATAGTTAAAAATACTTATTCTTATAATTATCTTCTAAGTAATCAAGGCAGGTATCTGTTTGATTTTTTTGTTTATCAGCAAAGCGAAGATTGCTATTTTTTAGATATTCACATAGATGATTTGCTATCATTATCAAAGCGTTTGAAGATGTATAAATTGAGGAGTAGTCTAGAAATTAAGGATGTATCCGAAGAGTATAAAATTATATATTCTGATTCATTGATTGATTCTGAAGTAGAATATTCCTTTAAAGACCCTAGGTATAAAGAGTTGGGGTATCGCTCTATGCTTGATTCTAGCAAAATACAAGATCTAGGTTTAAAGGCTTCGGATCTGTATATGTCCGATAAATATAAATATGCAATAGTTGATGGTAATGATGATCTAATAAATGATCGTTCAATACCCATAGAATATGGAGCTGAAGAGTTAAATGCTATTGATTACCAAAAGGGTTGTTATGTTGGTCAGGAAGTGATTTCTCGTGCGAAATATCAAGGAGTTGTTCGTAAGAAAATTTTCAAGTTGCAATCTGATTCAAGTCTAGAATCAATAGAGAAGGGGGGGGCTGTAACTGATCTTGAGGGAAATAAAATAGGAGTCATATGCTCAGTTTATGAAAATTTAGCAATTGCTCTTTTAAGAGAGGAAAAGTTTTTGGAGCTAAAAGAAAAAATTGCCAGGATAGAAGGGCAGGTGGTTGATATTATCATTCCATTGTGGAGAGCTCTTTAAAATGTATAATAACAAAACATTACCCTTGACACCAAAGGTAATTCTCCTTATTATGCAAATCTAGCCAGAGTTAATATAAATCATAGGTTAGGTCATACATGTCGGGTACTTTAGAAAAAAAATCATTATCAAATAAAACTTCTAACTCATCTTCTCCCGACCTTAATTCCACTTCAAAAATATCACAAATTCTAGATTATATTTGGCCGGTATCTCGCCAAGAGCTTCCAAAGTTTTTATTCATTACATTATTGATGTTTTGTATTCTTGGGATTCAAAATTTGATTCGAGCAATGAAAGATAGTGTTATCAATACTATGATTGGCACTGAGACTATATCGTTTTTAAAGTTTTGGGGGGTGATGCCTGCCGCTTTCCTTATAACAATAATCTATGTCAAATTAATTAATGTCATGAAAGGAGAGAATATATTCTACCTTATTATGTCAAGCTTCATAGGTTTTTTCTTATTATTTGCATTCTACTTGTTCCCAAATTATGAAATGATTCATTTGAATGTAGAAGATGCACAAAATTTAGTTGCTAAGTATCCAAATTTTAAATGGTTTATTTTATTATTGTCCAATTGGAGCTTTTCACTGTTCTACGTAATGGCTGAATTGTGGCCAAGTGCAGTATTTGCTTTGTTATTTTGGCAGTTTGTTAATACAATAACCACAGTAGATGAGTCAAAAAGATTTTACCCTTTATTTGGTCTTTTAGGGCAAACAGGCTTATATTTATCTGGTCAGTTTTTGATAAACCTACCTATTATGAATAAATATTTTAGCAAGTTATTTGCTTTAGAGTTGTCAGAAAGTATAGTTTCTATTCAATTAGTTATGATAGTAGTGGGTGTTTTAGGCTTCATTGGTCTGGGGGCATTTTGGATAATTAATCATTGCATATTAGATTCGCATACTATTGATAATTTGCAATTTAAAGTCAAAAAGAAGCAAATGGGCTTAAAGGATAGTTTGAAAATGGTTATTGAGTCTAGATATATCAGATTAATCGCAGTAATGCTGATTTGCTATGGTTTTGCAATTAATTTAGTCGAAGGACCTTGGAAAAATGAGGCCTCAAAAATTTATAAAACCCCGACTGAATTTGCGGCTTTTGTGGGTGGTTATTTAAGTTACACTGGTATATTGACTATAATATTTGTTCTTTTGGGCTCGAATATAGTTAGAAAGCTAGGGTGGATGGCTGCAGCTATTATAACTCCTCTTATGGTGCTATTAACTGGTGTTGCGTTCTTCTCTATTACTAATTTTGATCCAATTGCTATTTTTATGATGGCTTCTTTTTCTTTTTCTGACCCTATAATGCTAGCTATTATTGTTGGAGCAATTCAAAATGTTCTGAGCAAATCTAGCAAGTACACATTATTTGACTCAACAAAGGAAATGTCATATGTACCGCTAGATGAAGAGTTAAAGACAAAAGGTAAAGCAGCTGCTGACATGATTGGAGTTAAGCTGGGTAAATCAAGTAGTGCATTTTTACAGTCCATGATATTTGTAATTATTCCATCAGCTTCATACACATCTATTTCTCCAGTATTAATGTGTGTTTTTGTAGTGATTTGCACAGTCTGGATTTGGGCTGTAGTTGAGCTTAATAAGGAATATAAGGTTGTTTGCCTTAAAAATGACAATGAAAGCGCTTAGTAACTGCAAAAATCTTAGGCGTGCATTATATGTTACCTTTAGTGTGGCTTATAATTCATCTATCAGGTCGAAGGGCAATAGATCGTTCCCAGTGGGTACTGCTTGCAGGTTAAGCAAGGAATAGGCCTTATTTTCAGTCCTTGCAGGATTATATAATCAAGTCACGTAGGGTGGGGGAACTGAGAAAATAAATCTAGACTAGGTCTCTGCTACATGAAGCTGGTAGAAAAAAATTCCCTTGCATTCCATCAATCTTAGTTTCTGCTAAAAATTGAGCTATTTCAGCATTTTCTACAAATTCGGCCACGGTTTTGATGCCAAGATCTGTTGCCAAGCCTATTAGAGCTTCGACAAAAAATTTGCTATGATTATTGCTTAATATATCGCGTATATAGCTTCCATCAATTTTTATGATATCAATTGGAAGGTTTATAAGTTGTTTGAATGAGGTGAATCCAGATCCAAAATCATCTAAGGCAAACCGACAGCCATATTTATGTAGTGAATCAATAAATTTTTTGGTTGTAGCAAAATCAAGATTCAATGAGGTTTCTGTAATTTCTATGATTAGCCTGTCAGCAACAGGATTCTTGTTCAGTAAGCTTTTAATGTTTTTCAGTAACTGTTCGCTTAAAACTCCAGAATTAGATATATTCACTGACAGTTTTATGTCTTTTTCTTTTACTAATTCAGCGATCACCATGTTAATTACGGTGAAGTCAATTATCCCTATTAAGCCTTTTTCTTCTGCGTCTTCAATCATCGAGCCAACAGAAACAAAATTATCATTGCCATCATCAACACGAAGCAAACATTCGTAATACTCAATATTGCCAGATTTTCTTTCGATGATTGGTTGGTATGCGAATTTGATTTTTTTCCTCAGTAAAGAGGATCTAAGTAAGTTTACATTAGCATTGCGGCTTTGTAAGTCATCTAGGTTAATTGGATTATCATCGTAAGAGTAATAATAATTTTGATTCCTAGAAGATGATATGCCGTGGATTAATATAGATTTTAATTTTTCAAAGCTTAGTTTTTGCTCGGGAAAAAACTTAATACTTCCTGTCGCGCATCTAAAATAAGTATTAGGAAATTCTTGGTCGACATAAAGTTGGGAGTCGGAATAAATCGAATAAGCTAATTTCTCGGCTAGTCGCAGATCATCAGGTAGAATGATAGATATCTCTGAAGGTATACTGGTTTTTAATATTCTGCAGTTGCTGAGTTTTTTGCATGATTTTTGAATAAGGTTCTGGAATTTATTTATAAAAGTATCTGCGTTTGGAACAATAATATTTAATTCATCGTAGTTCAGGAGCTTTACTAGAAGCAACATTCCTGTTTTAACTTGATCTATTTCCTTTTGTTCTATGGTCATGATACTTGCT
Organism: Rickettsiaceae bacterium; assembly: GCA_029251475.1. Classification (GTDB taxonomy): domain Bacteria; phylum Pseudomonadota; class Alphaproteobacteria; order Rickettsiales; family Rickettsiaceae; genus Megaera_A. The sequence continues at coordinate 17,160 of JAQXDF010000048.1, read as the reverse complement.
TTTTTGATCGTGTCGCTTTATGCTGCGACCAGTATTGGATATTATGATACTCCAAATGATAAATAGTTTAAAGGCTTAATACCAGATGGATAGAAAAAAAAATATTGAACAGAGATTAAGTGTATTGATGCCGGGCTTTTTGGAAGTTGTAAATAATAGTGCTGAGCATGCGGGGCATTCTGGCAACCCTAATAATCAAGATGATACTCATTTTACGGTTTGCATAAGCGCTAATCAACTGAATGGTTTAAGTAAAATAAAACAGCACAGAATAATCAATGATTTGCTTAAGGAAGAGTTTGCTAATGGATTGCATGCTTTATCAATAAAAATAACCTAATTGTTTAAAATATATTATGACCCAAGAAACTCTTACAAAAATATTAGCTGGAGCAAATAAAATAGCTCGTCAGTCTACCGAATCTATAAAGGAATCTAGCGCTAATTACATCGAAGAAAATGTTATAAAGGGAAAGTACGTCACTCGGGAAGAGTATGAGCAGCTAAATAAGCTAGTAGTTAAATTACAAAATGAATTATCTGCGCTCAAATCAGACAATAACAAATAATATATCCCAGAAGCAAATATTTTCTAAAGCTTTGGCTATGTAAAATAGTACACTCATCTGCTGCTTAATTGATAATATTTTTACACTTCTTTTTATTGTTTTCAAAAAACCATCAAATTGCGACCGCCAGGGTTAATAAATCAACTCGTATTATAAAAAAAACTTAACAAACGGTCACTATGTGACCTAAAAATCACTTGACGTATAAGAAAATTGTAAATATTCTATGTTTTTACCATAAATTCCCATAGTAACCCAAAAAATACCAATTGAGTGTGTTACTATTTTAAGTTAGGTGGTATGCATTTAATTTGCGATATTGAAATATGAATATTTTTCTTTCGAAATATATAAATAAAATAGACAAAAAAGGCAGAGTGTCTGTCCCTGCAGACTATAGAGTTGCTTTTGCGAAAGAAAGATTTAATGGTGTTGTCGTTTATCCATCTTTTAAAAATAATTGTATTGAAGTCTGTAGCATGTTTAGGCTTGAAGAGCTAAGCGCAATTATTCAAGATTTAGATCCGTTTTCAGAAGAAAGAGATGCCTTTGAAACAGTAGTTTTAGGTGAGGCGTCTCAGCTACAGTTTGATAGTGAAGGCAGAGTGATATTACCAGATAATTTGATAGAAAGAGTTGGAATATCGTCTCAAGCTTGTTTTGTTGGTAAAGGTTTGGTTTTTGAAATTTGGGCTCCTGAAGCTTTTGATAAACATTTAGAGGCGGCTAGAAAAATTGCACAAGGGAATAGATTGGTTTTGAAGAATAAACAAAATAATAATGCGAGTTTATGAGATGACACAAACCAATAACAAACAAATCTTGAGTGAAGCGGCGCATTGCCCCGTTCTATTATCCGAGGTTCTGGATAATCTTGCTATCAAAGATGGCGGTAACTATCTGGACTGTACTTTTGGAGCAGGCGGTTATACAAAAGCTATTCTAGAAAGAGCTGATTGTTTTGTTACTGCATTAGATCAGGATCCAACGGTCAGTGTTTTTGCTGATGAAGTTGAAAAAAAAATCGGACAAAGATTTAGTTTTGTGCAAACGAATTTTGCCTTTGCCAAAGAGCGTCTACAGGGCAAAAAATTTGATGGTATTGTACTCGATTTAGGAATCTCTTCTATGCAAGTAGATAATGCTGAAAGAGGCTTTTCTTTTATGAAAGATGGTCCTCTGGATATGCGAATGGGTGCTAGTAAACTTAGTGCGGAAGAGTTTGTTGCTAATTCTGACGAAGAAGAAATAGCAAATATAATTTATAAGTACGGCGAGGAGGTGCAGTCTAGGCAAATAGCAAAAGCTATTGTTGAAGCTCGTGCGCTATCTCCAATAACTACTACTTTGCAACTAGCTGATATTATCAGAAATGCCATGCATTTCAGAAAAGGAAAGATTGATCCTGCAACCAAAACTTTTCAGGCGATTAGAATCTACATTAATAGGGAGCTAGATGTTTTAGAAAAGTTCTTAAACAAAATGGAAGATCTTTTGGTACCTGGTGGGCGTATATTAGTAGTTTCGTTTCATTCTTTAGAAGATAGTATAGTAAAAGCTTATTTTAAAAGTCATTCACCAAAAAAAGTATCAAGATCAAAATATTCTAAGGAGGACGAGATTCTAGAAGAGGGGGAATGGCTTAGAGCTTTAACGAAAAAGCCTTTAACTCCATCTAGGGGCGAGATAATGCAAAACCCACGTTCTAGATCATCTAGACTCAGAGTTGCTGAGAAAATAAGAGGGGGAAAGTGATGATAAATAGATTGCCTGCTTATTTAGTCCTAATCTTATGTATGATTACTGTATACACACTATTTACTATAAAAGATAATGTTATGACCATTCGTATGGAGTTGGTGGAAGTTAACAAACAAATTCAGTATGAAAACGACACTATTCATTTGCTTAAAGCAGAGTTAGCATATTTAGCATCGCCAGAACGCTTGCAGAGATTAAACAAAGGATATTTGTCTTTAAAAGAAACTCAAGTTTCTCAAATGATTACAGACCCGATAATAGAGCAAAAATATGCATCTAGGGTTGGATTTGCTGATTCAAAAATTAAATCTAGTAATGTAAAATGGCGTTATAAAAAAGGTCCTAGTAAGTATGTAACCTTAGCGTCGGGAAAAAAATTACGCTAAATATTTATTGTGTTGCCTAGCATTAAAGGCTATTTATATAACTCAATATATAATTAATATTTTTTAAGACGAAGATGAATAGGCGTATAAACCAGATGTTGTTGACTATAAAGAAATGGAGAAAAAATACTGTTGTTTCTTTGTTATATGCTGCCTTGTATATACGTATAATATTACTAAAACTAAAAAAATCATTGGTCTTAAGTAGTAGACATATTCTAAAAAATTCTAAAGACTATAAAACCCATTTCAAAGATATTATTGCCAATAAATCTATATTCCAATGGAATGTGAGTGATAAAGGAATGCGCTTAAGGATATACTTGGTGATCCTAGGCTTTTCTTTTGTGTTTATTGTATTGACTGTGCGTTTAGTTGTTGTTTCTAGTAGTGGTTATGTAAACTATTATAAAACAGACACTAAGGTAGTAGATAGATTTGATATAACCGACAGAAACTATAATTTATTAGCCGTAAACTTACCAGGAGCTTCTCTGTATGCAAACCCAAGAAAGGTCTTAGAACCAGAGCTTACTGTAAAAAAACTGCGTAAAATTATTCCTGATTTAGACGAAAAGAAAATTCTTGCTCAGTTAAAAAGCGATAAAAACTTTGTTTGGATCAAAAGAGATATAACCCCCAAAGAGCATGAGAAAATATATAATTTAGGTCTACCAGGATTCTCCTTTGAGCGTGAACAAAAAAGAATATATACCTATGGTAATTTACTATCTCATGTAATTGGCTATGTAGGTAGGGATTTGCAGGGTTTGTCAGGTATTGAAAAATATTTTGAAACTTCTTTGGTCAAAAAGCAGGAGCAACATAATAATGATTATTTTGGAGGTGGGTTAAATCTATCAATTGATGTAAGAGTGCAAAGTATTCTTAGCGAAGAAATTGATAAAGTAATGAAGAAATTTAGCGCTAAAGGTGCTGCGGGAATAATAGTAGATCCAAATAATGGAGAAATTTTAGCTCTTGTTAGTAAGCCAGATTTTGATCCTCATCACCCTGGAAAAGCAACAGCAGATCAATTATTTAATACGGTAACTCAAGGTGTTTACGAAATGGGTTCAGGAATGAAGTCATTAACTATGGCAATTGGTCTCGATACTGAGTCAACTTCTATGCATGATGCATATGATTTGAGTTATATGAAAGTAAATGGATTTCAGGTTAAAGATTATCATCAATTAAAGGGCTGGCATAGTGTTCCACATCTTTTTTTGCAGTCTAGTAATGTAGGTATTAGTCAGATTATGCTTGAAATTGGCAAGAACAATTTAGCAGAATATTTAAGAAAACTAGGCTTGTTTGACAAGGTAAAAGTTGAGTTGTCGGAGTGCGCTAGGCCTCTATTTCAGCCAATTTCACGCTGGAATGATTTAAGTTTAACGACTATGTCTTATGGTTATGGTATTTCCGTAAGTCCATTGCATTTTATACAGTCCATGGTGCCTTTAGTTAATGGTGGAACATTATATCCACTTACTTTAATTAAGCGTGATTCAACTCAGCCATTAAATGGCACACAAGTGCTAAAAAAGAAAACTTCAGATGATATAAAAAAGTTACTGCGTCTGGTAGTAAGGAAAGGAACCGGCTCTAAAGCAGATGTTAAAGGTTACTATGTAGGAGGAAAAACTGGTACGGCTAATATTGCAATCTCCGGAAAGTATGATAAAACCCGTAGGATTTCCTCTTTCTTTGGAATAATGCCTGCTTCCAATCCTCGATACATAATGTATATAATATATAGAGAGCCCAAAGGAATTAGTGAGACATTCGGATTTGCAGGGGGAGGATGGACGGCTGCTCCGACTACTGGCGCTGTTTTTGAAAGAATTGCTTCATTGTATGGCATGGAAAATCTAACGGAAGATGATCCAGAAATACAAGAGTTAAATAATGTAGAGTATAAAATACAAGATGAAATATAAACTAGAAAAAATCTTTCTTGAAAATGACATTAAGAATATTACTTTTGATTCAAGAAATATAAAGCCAGGAGATGCTTTTTTTGCAATTAAAGGAGAGAAATTTGATGGTAATGCTTATATAGACTCCGCTCTTTTGCAAGGCGCGTCTATTGTATTTACAGATGATGATTCTAGGGCTGTGAGCGATAAAGTATTATATGTTGAAAATGCTAGAAAATCTCTGTCTATAGCATCAAGTATATTCTATCCTAAGGTTCCTGAAAACATTATAGCTGTCACGGGTACTAACGGCAAAAGCTCGGTAGTATCTTATGTGCATCAAATCTTGAGTTTACTAGGTAAAAAAAGCGCTGTTATGGGCACTTTGGGTATTGAGTCCACAGAAAAATTACCATCTAGCTTCTCTAAAAAAGGATCTTTAACCACGTCAGATCCTATAAGTTTTCGTAGTAATTTACAAACTATAGCTGACAGCGGTGTAGACAATATCGCCTTTGAAGCATCGAGTCATGGTCTAGATCAGTACAGGATGGGAGAGGTCCTGGCAGATAGTGCTGCTTTTGTAAGTTTTTCCCAGGATCATTTGGAATACCATGAGACTATGGATAAATATTTACATGCAAAGCTTCGTCTTTTTACCGAGCATTTAAAGCCTGGTTCTGAGGCAGTTATTAATTCTGAAATAATGTATTTTGATAAAATTCAAAAGTTTTTAGAAAAGAATAATATTACATATAGCACAGTAGGCTTGCATGGTGATTTAAAGATTATATCTTGCATGCAGAGCATAAATGTTCAAGATATTTCCTTTGAATATAAAGAAAATAAATATAGTTTTAGGACCAGTATAATTGGTTCATTTCAAGCTACTAACATCTTAATTGCAGCAAAGTTAGTATATAATTTAGGCTATGATTTTAATGAAATAGTTGGGTGCTTATCAAGGTTGCAGTCGGTATCTGGAAGGCTACAACGCATTACGGAAGAAGGGGCGAGGTATCATGTTTTCGTTGATTATGCCCACACTCCAGATGCCTTGGAAAAGTCATTAATTGAATTAAAGAATATAAAAGAAAATTCTGCTGCTAAGCTTTATGTTATATTTGGTTGTGGCGGAGACAGAGATAGGTCTAAGCGCCCTATAATGGGCAGAGTAGCATCCTCTATTGCTGATCAAGTTATAATTACTGATGATAACCCTAGAACAGAAAGTGCAGCAAAAATACGTAGTGAAGTAGGCTCTGGGGCAACAGACTATATAGAAATTGGTGATAGAGCTAGGGCTATTGGGGATATAATTTCCAAACTTAAAACAGATGATATATTATTGATAGCTGGAAAAGGGCATGAGGACTATCAAATAATTGGAAAAGAGGTCATAGAACTCAGTGATATTAAAATAGCGCATTTATGCCTAGAGAACTCAAAAATAGATAGATAATAAATATGATTTGGACTAAAGAACAGATTGAAATAGCTTTGTCGCTTAAATTTCAAGGTAATAATACCGGGTATGGTAAGGTGCAATTTAACTCACAGAATGTGGAAGAGGGCGATTTATTTATAGCGCTTCCAGGTCAGCGTGATGGGCACGAGTTTGTAGAAGATGCTATAAAAAATGGAGCAAGTGCAGCTATTGTTTCAAAAGACATAGCCAATGTTTCGCAAGACAAGTTGATTAAGGTACAAAACACTCCAGAAGCTCTTGTTTTGCTAGCGAATTATAAGCGCTCTATATCAAAAGCCAAAATTATTGCCATAACAGGTAGCGTCGGTAAAACTAGCACTAAGGAAGCTGTTAGAATAATGTTAAGTCATTATGGTAAAGTTCACGCTAGTTATGGCACGTTCAATAATTCATTAGGAGTTTCTTTAACTCTAGCATCTATACCAGATGATGCAGATTATGCTGTCGTTGAAATGGGTATGAACGCCAAGGGAGAGCTTAAAGAGCTTAGTAAGCAGGCTAAGCCAGATGTGGCATTGATTACTGCTGTATCTGAAGGACATCTTGAGTTTTTTGATTCAGTAGAGGGAATTGCGGATGCAAAATGTGAAATTTTTCAAGGATTAGATAAATCAAAAGGCATTGCTATAATCAATCGTGATATGGATGTTTATGATAGATGCATTCGAAATATAAATGACTTAAAATTATCCAACATACAGACTTTCGGTAAACACAAAGAATCTGATATGAAATTTGTTTCTTACGAGGTTATGGAAGATCATACAACTAGATTATTGTATGAAGTGGCATCGAATAGGATCGAGATATTGATGGATTATATATTACCTATGCACCTAGCCGAAAACTTTGCGGCTGCATTCTCTGTGGTAAAGGCACTGAATCTTGATTTAGAGGTTGCTGCTTCTGCTATACAGGAGTTCAGGACTGTGCAAGGTCGTGGGTGCTTAGAGAGTTTAAGCCATAATGGTAAGAGTTTTAGAATAATATGTGATTATTATAATTCAAATCCTCAATCATTAAAGGCTTCACTAGAGCATCTTGCACAGTTTGTAGATGAAAGTAAAATAGCTGTATTAGGTAATATGGCAGAGCTTGGTTCTAGAGAAGCTGAGTTACATAAAGATATTGTTCCATATATTATTAGCTCAGGAGTTACTAAGCTCTTTTTAGTTGGTGATGCTATGGCAAAAATAAAGGGATTATTCCCAGAAAATATATCTGTAAAATGCTATTTAAATGTGGATGAATTAATTTCAGAAATAGACAGCCATATTGATGGTAGTGAATTAATTTTGATAAAAGGATCTAGGGGCATGCGTCTGGACCAATTAGCTAAACATTGGGGGATGAAAAATGTTTTATAACTTACTAGAAGCCTACTCACATAATTCACATATTGCTAATCTTTTTACTTATATTAGTTTTAGAAGTGGATTAGCTATTTTATTTAGTATTAGCATTTGCTTTTGGACTGGTCCTAAATTAATTGCCTATTTACGTAGCATTCATAAAAATGGTCAGCCAATTCGTGATGACGGTCCAGAGAGTCACTTCTCTAAGTCGGGGACTCCTACTATGGGTGGTTTAGTGATTTTATTTTCAACTATTGTATCAACTTTATTATTTGCGAATTTAGCGAATCCTTATGTTTGGATATGTTTGTTTGTATTGATTAGCTTTGGTATTTTAGGTTTTATTGATGACTACACCAAAGTTAATAAAAATAACTACCATGGAATAAGCGGTAAAACTAAACTCATTATACAGTTTTTAGTAAGTGTCGTCGTGTTTATAAGTGTGCAGCATTATGCAGATCCAGAGCACGCAACGCAATTATCCTTCCCATTTTTCAAGAAGGTATTTTTAGATTTAGGTTATTTTTATATACCATTTACTATGGTGGTGATTATAGGATCATCAAATGCAGTAAATCTTACCGATGGTCTTGATGGATTGGCGGCAGGTACAACTGCTATTGCCGTAGCATCATTTGGCATTATTGCGTATTTAGTAGGAAATAGTATTTATTCTAACTATTTACAAATAATAAATGTCCCACATGTAGGAGAACTTACTGTTTTATGCGCTGCTATAGTAGGTGGGGTCTTGGGTTTTTTGTGGTATAATGCACAGCCTGCTGAAATTTTTATGGGAGATACAGGAAGCTTATCTCTTGGTGGCGTGCTTGGAACAATTAGTGTGATTACAAAACATGAGTTGACATTAGGTATAATTGGTGGTGTTTTTGTAATGGAAGCCCTATCCGTAATAATGCAAGTGTGTTATTATAAAAAAACAGGAGGGAAGCGTATTTTTTTAATGGCCCCAATACATCATCATTTTGAAAAAAAAGGATGGGCAGAATCTAAGGTAGTTATTAGATTTTGGATATTAGCAATTATGTTTGCTTTAATTGGTTTTGCTTCACTAAAATTGAGGTAGTAATTATGCTAGGAGACAATCCAAAAAGACCACCGGTTAAAGGTGATGGTACCACTCTATTTGTTAAAAGTATATTCAAGACTTTACAAGGAGAGGGGCCACATGCTGGAGTTCCAGCAATATTTATTCGACTTGGTGGATGTAATTTAGCTTGTAGTTTTTGCGATACAGAGTTTGAAGATTATCAAGAGTTATCAGTTCCTGAGATAGTAAAAACTATTGAAGATCTTAGTTTGAACCCTTCAGGAAATCGTTCAGTTGGTTTGGTCGTTGTGACTGGTGGAGAACCTTTTCGTCAGCCTATCAATGCTTTTTGTCAAAAATTATTGGATTGTGGATTTGCCGTGCAAATTGAAACAAATGGCACTTTATACAGAGAAATTCCTGATCAGGTTGATGTTATTTGTTCTCCTAAAGTTTCTAATGCAAAGTATCTCTCTGTAAGAGAGGAGTTGTTGCCTAGAATCACGGCCCTTAAATTTTTAATTTCGACGAATATAAAGGATTATGCATCTGTTCCTGAACTGGGACAGACAAAATATAATATTCCTGTCTATGTTCAGGCAATGGATGAATATGAAGAAGATATTAACCTAGCCAATCAAAAAATGGCAGTTGATATGGCGATTAATAATAATTATAAGCTGTCTTATCAAGTTCATAAAAGGCTTGGTATAGAGTAAGATTTTTGCATAAAACCCTAGGCTAGGCTATCGTTATCTGTATATAGGCACGTTGTGCCATGCAAATATAAAGAAGGTAAGGAGCGAATCCCTAAGTAAAAAATAAAGAGTTTAGCTAAAGTAGAATCTCCTCCAACAAGGGAAGGATAGATTTTTTGCTATATGCTCCAGGTATTTGAGTAGAGTAGGGTAAAGAAAGTAGAGGGCAAAAATATAGCCCTCTGACGTTCTTATAATTTGTTATTTAGTTTTAACAAGCGCATGTTTCTTTTTCCCAGATGACAACTTAATTACGCCGTCTATCAGGAAGCTTTCATCAACAATTAAATTTTCATCAATAATCTGCTGATCGTTTATTTTAGCACCTTTCCCGCGCACCAACCTTCTTGACTCTCCTTTTGATTCAGTCAAGCTAGCTTCAATAAATAAATCCAAGCATAGTATACCTTGTTTGATTTTATCAAGATCAATGCTAATAGTAGGCAAATTATCGCTGATCCCTCCTTTTTCAAATACTTGAATAGAAGTTTCTTGGGCAGCTTCTGCTTTTTGCTCGCCATGACAGAGTTTTGTTGTGACGTAAGCTAGTTTCTTCTTTGCTTCATTAATATTAGAAGAAGCTAGATTTTCAAATTCTACCAATTCAGAGTCAGTAAATTCACAATAAAGCTTAGCAAATCTGACTACATCTGCGTCTTCTGTATTACGCCAATATTGATAATAATCATATGATGAAAGTTGGTCTTCGTTTAGCCACACAGCGCCACTAACTGACTTGCCCATCTTAACACCAGAAGAGGTGGTAAGCAGTGGAGTAGTCATGCCAAAAGATTCCTTGCTACTGACTTTACGTACAAGGTCAACTCCCATGACTATATTGCCCCATTGATCGCTTCCACCTAGCTGTAGATCGCAGTTAAATTCCTTATTTAAATGATAAAAATCATAAGCTTGAAGCAACATATAGTTAAACTCTAGGAAGGTTAGTGATTGCTCGCGTTCTAATCTCAATTTAACAGAATCCATAGTTAGCATGCGATTTACAGAGAACATTCTTCCCATGTCACGTAAGAATTCTATGTAACCCAAGCTCTCAAGCCAAGTAGAATTGTTCATCATTATGGCGTCGCTAGGTCCATCGCCAAAAGTAATAAACTTCGACAGTGATTCTTTTATGCCTAACATATTAGACTCGATATCCTCATCATTTAGATATTTTCTAGTCTCTTCTTTGCCCGTTGGGTCACCGATTTTTGTTGTTGCTCCACCAATTAGAACAATAGGTTTATGTCCATGCTGTTGTAATAGTCTTAAAATCATTACCTGCATTAGATTACCTATGTGTAATGACTTGGCTGTGCAGTCGAAACCTATATAGGCAGCTATTTTTTGATTAGACATTTTCTCTGATAGAGCTTTGTCATTAGTGCATTGATAAAAATAGCCGCGCTTCTTAAACTCTTCAAAAAATGTCATATAGTTTTTTACTTTAATTTATTACAGGTCTATTTTTAGATGATATTACAAAATTTTTCAAGAATTAATGTCTTCATCTAGTGGTTAAATAAAGATAATATCAAAACAATATATAATTGTTTTATTTGCTTGATCTTTTAAGGGATAAAATTTAATGAATAACTTGCCAATTCTCACCATAGTTTACTTCGACGCCTATCTTTACATTAAGATTTATGATATTTTCCATAGTAGATTTAACTAATTTGGATACTTCGTCAATTTCTGATTCCGGAGCTTCAAATATCAGCTCATCATGAATTTGTAAGATCATTTTTGTTTTTAAAGACCTCTTAGCAATCTCTTTGTCCAAATAGATCATCGCCATTTTAACAATATCCGAGGCTAAGCTTTGCATAGGTGCGTTGATAGCCGCGCGTTCAGCAAAAGATCGCAAAGAGTGATTTTTATCATTGATCGTAGGTAAAAAACATCGTCTACCAAGCTGGTTTTCTACAAATCCATTCTCCTTTGCGAATTCAATTGTTTCTTGCATGTACTGCTGAATACCAGGATATTCATTAAAATATTTTTCAATATAATCAGCAGCTTCCTTGCGAGAAATATTTAATTGTCTGCCAAGTCCAAAGGCACTAATGCCATAAATTATACCAAAATTAATAGCTTTTGCTTTGTACCTAATGCTTGGCGTGATTTCCTCCAAGGGTATTGAAAAAATTTGGCTAGCTGTTTGGGCGTGAATGTCACGATTTTCAGCAAATGCTTGTTTAAGAGAGTCTATATTAGCCACGTGACTAAGTATTCTAAGCTCAATTTGTGAATAGTCAGCAGAAATTAATTTACAGCCATCTTTTGCTATAAAGGCGGATCTGATGCTACTCCCATCTTCTGAGTGATTAGGTATGTTTTGAACGTTTGGATTAGTTGAACTCAGTCGGCCAGTACTAGTTACTGTTTGTAAAAAAGTGGTATGTACTCTGCTAGTTCTTGGATCTGCCTGCTTTGGTAAAGTGTCTGTGTATGTATTTTTTAGCTTTGTAAAATGTCTGTATTTAAGTAGTAGATCAGCGATTTCATGGCCTTCTTCTTGTAGCTTTTCTAGTATAGTAACATTTGTTACGTAAGCGCCACTTTTACCGGTTTTTTTAGAAAAGGGTAATTTCATTTTATCAAATAGAATTTCTCCTAATTGCTTAGGGGAGGCGATATTAAACTCCTCGCCTGTGATAGCAAAAATTTTCTTTTTAAGCTCTAGAATTTTTTCAGCAAAATCTGCGGATAATTTGTGCAAATGAGCAAGGTCAATTTTGACTCCGGCTCTTTCCATTTTATGTAGTATGTAGGATATAGGAAGGTCTATGCTTTCATATAAATGTAAGGATTTAGCTGCAATAAGCTGTTCATTTAAGATCTTGTAGGAGCTAAGGAAATCAACTATCTCTCCTTGCTGAGTTTTTTTTGATTCGGCATTGACTATGTAGTCCATGATTTGTAAATCTTCGAAGGATCTTAGTTTGCATTCGCAAAGTCTTAGTAATTCCTTTAGATTATAGGTTACTTTCTTGATTGAGCTATCTTCAAACAAATCATGAAGAGTTTTATTTATACTGATTTGTTGATCTTGATTGTCTTTGAAAGAAAATAAGTCAAAAGATTCCTCTGAACCTAGATTATAGGGAAGTAAATAGATGTCTTGGCCATCTGATAAAGCTATTTTGATATTAGCACCATCTTTCTGTATGGATACAGCTATTTGTCCAGATAGTTTGATTTTTACATATAAAGATTCCAGTTGCTCTGTTTTTTTTATCTCTATCGTATTAGCTTTGTCGCGTACTTCTTCGGGCTCAGCTTCTACTTTTACGGTTGATGTTTTAATTTTAGAGCCAAGTAAATTTTCTACTCTTTTATGTAGAGACTTAAAACCATATTTATTTAGGAATATTGATATGCTTTCCGCTTCTGGAGGGGTCCAATGGAAATTTTCAATATCTTGTTTTATGTCAACATTAGAGTCTAACCCCACTAGTTTCCATGATATTAGAGCATTTTCCTTGTGCGTGGTTAATAGCTCTTGTTGGCGCAGACTTTTTACTTGGTCTAACGAAGAAAAAACTCCATCTAGACTCCCGAATTGATTGATTAATTGTGATGCTGTTTTCGGTCCTATACCAGCAACTCCTGGAATATTATCAGATTTATCGCCTATTAAAGCTTGAACTTCTCGAACTTTTTCAGGGCCAACGCCAAATTTAGTTATAATATCTTCGGTATTAATGAATTTGGACTTTGCGGGGTCATACATCCCCACATGTTCATTGACTAGCTGCATTAGATCTTTATCAGAAGATACAACTAAAGCGGGTATTCTCATGCTAGTAGCCTTATTCGCCAATGTAGCAATGATGTCGTCAGCTTCAAAGCCTTGCTTGGATAAGCAAACAAAGTTCAAAGACTTTGCCGCAGACTCAACTAGCTTTAGCTGGACTACCAAATCATCTGGAGCTGGCGGTCTATTTGCTTTGTAGTCGTGATAAAGAGTGTGACGAAAATTTTTCCCAGAATGGTCCAGAACTATAACGGCGTGTTCTGGTTTAAAATCATTGATAAGCTTTATCAACATTGATAGGAAGCCATAAATAGCTCCAACTGGCGTTCCATCAGGAGAGCTTAAAGGTGGTTGCACATGATAGGCCCTGAATATAAAGCCATAACCATCTACAATTAATAATGGCTTTTTTTCTTCGGCGTTTGTCATGTGTTTTAGTTTTTTGTTATTATAGAATTTGCATTCTTTAGTTCGTCTTGTGTGTTTACTCCAAGTACCAAATTTGGATTTTTAGATTTTAAATAAGATACTTTTTCGCCATGCTTCGCACAAATTTCTATTATGCTGGTTAGGTATAATTCCTTTTCTGGGAAGGTGTCATCTGGAATTAAGCACTCGTTAATGTATTTGTTGAGAACTCCGGGTGCAAATGCCATGATACCAGAATTACATAAAGTAATCTTTTTCTCTTGATCATTGGCAAATTTTGTCTCTACAATTTTTTCAAAATCACCATCTTGATTCGTAACAATTCTTCCATACTGGTTTTGCTCTGCGCATTCAAAGGCTAGGGTGATGGCCTTAGAATTGGTGTTCTCTAGGTGCTGAAAAAGTTTCTCAATAATGCTTGCAGTAATTAGTGGATTATCACCATAAATCACTCCTATATATTTGTCGTTAGCAAATTTACTATGTGCCACAGATACCGCGTGCGCTGTCCCTAGTTGAGTTTCTTGGTAAATTAAGTCACAGCTTTCTTTGAAGCTAGATAAATAAGGCTCAAGGTGATTAGAATAAACTAGCAACAAATCATCAGTAATTTGCTTGCAATTATTTACCACGCGCTCAAGCATTGGAGTGCCACCCACTTTATGCATCACTTTAGGTAAATCCGAATTCATGCGACTGCCTTTTCCAGCGGCTAGTATTATTATCTGTTTATTCATTCCGTAACAATTTTATTTAATTAGAAAGTTTGTTTAATACATCTTCTGATAGTTCGTAGTTGCCGAATACTTTTTGCACATCGTCGCTTTCTTCAAGCGCATCAATAAGCTTCATTATTTTAAGGGCTTTTTCTTCATCTTCAATCAGAATAGTGTTCTGAGGTTTCCACTCTATCTCTGAATCCGTTGGCGTATCGTATTTTGCGCTTAAAAACTCTAGGCAATCTGAGAATGATTCAATATCTGTGTAAACCATATGCTCTGAGTCGCTAGATTCAACATCATTTGCTCCAGCTTCGATGGCACTTTCCATAATCTCGTCGTCATTTGCAATGCTATGTGGATATTCGATTCTCCCAACACGATCAAACATAAAGCTAACGCTGCCAGTTTCTGCAAGGTTTCCACCATGTTTACTGAATGCAGAGCGCACATCAGAGGCCGTTCTGTTTTTATTATCCGTTAGAGTTTCCACTATAATAGCGATGCCGCCAGGGAGAAAACCTTCATAGCGCATTTCTGTATAGTTATCCGTATCTGATGCATCTCCAGCTTTCGCAAGAGCCTTATCTATTCTATCTTTGGGTAAGTTTAGGCTTCGTGCTGCTGAAATGCCAGAGCGTAAACGTGGATTGTTGGCTACGTCAACTCCTCCCATTTTTGCTGCTGTTATAATTTCTCTAACTAATTTCGTGAAAATTTTAGCGCGTTTTTTGTCTTGCGCTCCTTTGCGATGCTGTATGTTTTTAAACTTGGAATGTCCTGCCATAATGGATATTTGAACTGATATTTTGTTTGAATTAAGTGTAATTCTAGAGAATAACTGCAAGAAGGCAAGTAATAATCGAGCTCTATGCTTTCATTTAAATTTAATGATAACTAAAAATGCATTGTAAATAGCAAGCAACAGAGGCTTTGAATCAATTTTAGGCTATTAGGCTATATAATAATGTGCGCTAGGCCTAAAAGCATGTATTGAAAAATATTAATATCTACTTGACACTTGTAAAATTACGTTTATATAATACTGGGAATTGGTATCGTAATTAGTGTTGCGGTATTTTAATACATTGAATTAAATTAATTTATAGAGAGAGAAAATTATGGCAAAAAGCAAAATGGACACGGTTAGGGAGCTGGTCGCAAAAAAAAGGCGGCTCAGGCAATGCAAGCATCGGCAGAAGAAGGTAATAGTTCGCAAGGAGTAGGATCCAATGTGGACGAAGGTAGGAAGCTAGTGAGTTTTGCTGATATGCTCAACTATAAAGAAGAATTTAACGAACAGCTTTCAAAATTACAAGAAGAGTCTAGAGAGAAAGAAGACGCTTACAAGAAAGAGCTTAGTTTGTTGAAAGCAGAAATAGCGCAAAAAAACGCAGAGGAATTAGGTTCTTTAAAGGATAGAGTAGATAGTCAAGCTAGATCAAATGAGCAAAGTTTAGAATCATTGAAAGCAGAAATAGCGCAAAAAAATCAAGCAGATCAAGATAATTTAGATGCTGTAAGAACGATAATGGATACTATTGGGGTTCGAATAGAAGACGTTCTATCTCGTGTGGGTGAAAGTGAGCAAAAGATGGGATACCAGACTAATAGTTTATCCGCTAAACTGAAAAAGGCCTGCAAAGATATGAGTGATTATAGTGCTATGCAAAATAAGGTTTTACAAAAAATTATTTTAGCGTTGAAGAACGCAGAAGAAGATCAAGCTGTTTTTTCTGTAGATATAATTGCGCTGCAAGAAGAGATGACGGCTGAAGAGGAAAAGGAGTACCAAGACGTAATGAAATCAGAGGCAACAGATAAATTACAAAATCATTTTGGCTCTGAAATTATAAGAGCGCTTTTCGGTAAAAATGATATTGCTGAAGAATTTGATGTTCCTTTAGATGAAAATAATACTTCATTGGATTCTGATGAAATCAGTTTCTCGCTAAATGATCATAATGATGACTCTAATAACGACATGGATCCTCTTGGAGATCTAAACGAATCCGTTGAATAGAAAATATTATTAATAAAATTAATAAGGGCCTAATGAAAAGTAATCATAAAACACTATATCATGTAGTACTTGGAGTGGGAATCATTGGGTCATTATCATGCATTTACTATAAATTTTGGTTTGAGACCTTGCCTGATGAGGGAGATACATCAGGCAGCAGCGCAGTAGAGGAGGAATCTCCATTACAAGAAATAGCGTACATTGCCCCATCTGAGGGGAGAATAAATGAGGAGCGTTTACAAGAAATCCTAGCAATAGTTTTAACAAAGAATAATGATCTTACTGCGCAAATTAATAACCAAAAGCTTGCAATACAGTCCTTGCAAGAACAATTAGATATTATTAAAGAAAAATTAGATATTACTAGAGAAGATTTTGAAGATTCTAAAGTTCTTAGTGCTATGCAACATAAGGTTTTGCAAAAGGTTATTTTAGCTTTGAAGAACGTAGAAGAAGATCAAGCTGTTTTTTCTGTAGAAATAATGACTCTGCAAGAAGAGTTTACACCTGAAGAGGAAAAGGAGTACCAAGACTTAATGAAATCAGAGGCAATAGATAAATTAAAAAATCATTTTGGCGATGAGATTATAAGTAGGTTATTATTAGAAGGTAAGGAAGGTAGGTGCGCTGAGTCAGCTATAGAATCTTTACTTGACGATAACTCAAACAATTCTAGCGCTATTGATAGAAATTTAGGACCTGCAGAAGAACCAGAATTGCCGAGTAATTCACTAGATGCAGCTGGTGTACACTTAGAAGATATAGATTTTCCTGCTTAACCAAACATGAAGATTTATCTATATGAAAAATTTATCAACAAGCGCACTAAGCAGTTCAATAATACTAGCAAGTTTTCTAGCAGGTTCAGTTGTTAAGGCCGATGAGTATATCCATAATCCATCGATAGATCTTTCTGGAAGGTTTAGTAA
>JAQXDF010000042.1 GCA_029251475.1 Rickettsiaceae bacterium | reverse complement strand
AGGATTAATCCCTTGTTATTATAAGCTTCTGCATAATCTGGCTTTAATCCAATAGCCCTCTCGTAGGATTCAAGAGCCTCGTTGTGTCTATTTAAAGACGAAAGGAGTATTCCTTTATTGTAGTGCGCCTGTACCAAGCCTGGTTTTAATTCAATGGCTCGTTCGTAGGATTCAAGAGCTTCATTGTATCTATTTAAATCCGCAAGGAGTAGGCCTTTTCTAAAGTAACACTCTACATGGTCTGGTTTTAATTCAATAGCTCTCTCGTAGGACTGAAGTGCCTCATTGTATTTATCTGAAGAGACAAGAGCATTTCCTTGATAAAAGTAAGTATTAGTTAGAAAATTGTGTAATAGATTAATAGCGAGCTCGTAAAACTCAAGAGCAATATCAGGCCTACCAAGCAACTGAAGTATTGCTCCAAATTTGAGAGCATTATTACCTTTTTTGTTATAAGAATTCAAATAATCATGCTTATATTCAGCAGCGTGTTGCAAGGAGTTAAAGGCTTCATTGAATCTAAACAAAGAACAAAAGCCAACTCCTTTGAAGTAGTAAGCTACTGCTAGAGTAGAGCGCAAGTCTTCAATTTCTGTTTCTATGAACTCAAGTGATCTAGAGTGAGAAAATTGATTTTCATTTATAGAATTAATGTTAGAAATTTCAGGCATAATGGATGATAAATTAGATTATTAATATGGACATCAACTTTAAACAAATATTTAGCCATTGCAATATTTTTCCTTAGCGAGCTAGGGTAAACTTGCTATCTTCTGAAAAAACTATAAAAATATGGTTTCGATTAAATGTAGTATTTGTTGCGTGTCAGCCTTATTTTAATAGCATGTTTACTATATTTATGTTAAAATTGATGCTTTGTAATAATCTATTTGAATAAATTAAATATATGACCTTGAAATGTGGAATAGTAGGATTACCTAACGTAGGTAAATCCACTTTATTTAACGCCTTAACAGCAAGTAGTAGCGCCGAAGCTGCTAATTATCCTTTTTGTACTATCGAGCCTAATAGCGGTATAGTTCCTGTGCCCGATCAAAGACTAGATGACCTAGCGAGCAACGCTGGTTCGGCAAAAATAATTCCAGCTTTTATTGAGTTTGTAGATATTGCTGGCTTGGTTAAAGGCGCTAGTAAAGGAGAGGGGCTTGGTAATAAATTTTTATCTCACATCAGAGAAGTGGATGCTATTATTCACGTATTACGTTGCTTTGAAGATCCTGACGTAACACATGTGCATGGTAAAATTGATCCGGTAGATGACGCTGAAATAATTGAAATGGAACTTATTATTGCTGATTTAGAGTCGGTGGAAAAAAGGGTTTCTGGTTTAACTAAAAAAGCTAAGTCGGATAAAAGCCTAATGGCTCAATTAGAGCTTCTTATAAAATGTCAAAAAGCCCTAGAGGATGGCAAGCCTGTTCGCGTGCTAAGCTCAGAAATTGACAAAAAAGAACTAGCTGGATTGCAACTACTTACATCAAAACCAATATTATATGTATGCAACGTTCTAGAATCAGATGCGGTTAGCGGTAACTCACACTCAAACAAAGTGCTTGAAAAGGCTAATAAAGATGGGGCTGACTGCGTTGTAATTTCTTCGAAAATTGAAGCCGAAATTTCTCTGTTAGAATCGAAAGAAGAGAAGCAAGAATTTTTAGAAAGCCTAGAGCTAGCAGAAACTGGTTTAAGTAAAATAATAAAAGCTGCATATAGTCTATTGGGTTTAAAATCATTTTTTACTATTGGCCCAAAAGAAGCTCATGCTTGGACTTTTGAATCTGGCGCTCTTGCCCCCAATGCTGCAGGAATAATTCACACAGACTTTGAAAAAGGCTTTATTAGAGCTGAAGTTATTGGTTGCGCTCAATATTTAGAAATTGGTAGCGAAGCAAAGGCAAAAGAACTAGGTAAAATGCGAGTAGAGGGCAAAGATTATTTGATGCAAGATGGTGATGTTGTGCATTTCAGGTTTAATGTATAACTTATGAAAATAGTAGGGCAAATATCTCCTAGACTATTATATTGTCTTGTTTCTCTGTCTACCCTCACAGAAACAATCTATTCAGCCGCTTTACCAGAAATAGCTGATCAGCTTAACACGGACGCAAGTGTTGCTCAGCTTTCTACTACTGTTTATTATCTAGGATTTGCATTGGGAATCTTCTCTCTTGGCAGAATTTCTGATATTTACGGACGTCGCCCAATAGTGTTGTTCGGTCTTGCGCTTTACATCATGGCCACATTCTTGATTAGTCAATCTACAAGTATAGAATTTTTTATATTTATGCGCTTATTCCAAGCTTATGGTGCAAGCGTTGGGTCGGTCATAGCTCAATCTATGGCAAGAGACTCTTATAAAGGCTGGGAGCTTTCATATATTTATGCTAGCGTATCTATAATTATGTCCGTTGTGCCGACAGTTGGTTCAACAATTGGTGGATATATAGTTGAGTATTCCGGTCGTTGGCAGCCTATATTCCATTTTTTAATCGCCTTCTCTGGCATATTATTGCTCTTTTATATTAAATTTTTACCGGAAACAAATCCTCGTATCGGTAAGGCGAATGAATATAAATTTCGGGATGTAATAAAAGTAGCATTTAGAGACAAGATTCTACTAAGCTACGCCTATATAGTTGGTGCATATAATGGCATATGTTTTGGCTTTTATATCCAGGCTCCTTTTGTTTTTATAGATGGACTGGAAATGTCACCTTCAGATTATGCCAAGTTGTTTTTGATATTAAGTGCTGCTAATTTATTCGGCGGATTGCTTTGTCAGCGACTAGTGAAAAATTTATTCAATATATATAAAATAAAGCAATGTGGCTTAGTGATCAGCTTTATTGCCTGCTTGATTCTCGTTTGTAGCGCTCATTTAATCACAAAAAATATCTCGGATAATTATGTTGGGTTGATGATATTTATACCAATGGCAATACACCTTATGGGGCATTCACTTGTTGTTCCGATGTTATTACGTAACGCTTTAGAAAGCTATAGAAAAGTAACAGGTGCAGCCGGCTCTATATTTGGATTTTTATATTATACAATGACTGCAATAGTTAGTTTCATTATTGCTTCATTTTACAGCAGCACGATTAATAATTATGCTTATCTAGCAACTTCATTAATCGCAAGCTGTATTATCGTATTCTATATGAGTCAAAAATGGAAAGGCGAAAGGGGGAGTGATTTATTCTCCTGATCCAGAATTTTGTGAATCAGCGCCATCTCCTAAGGTTTCCAGTGGGCTATATTCTTGTGTTGTAGGGCAAGATTCTTGCGTCACTTCAGCCGCTTGGTTGTTGCTTCTGTAGGTTATATTAGGACGAGACGGCATGGAATCAGCTCTACTAACGGGAGCGATCTCGTTAGTTCTAGCTCTTACCAAATGAATAGTTTCTTGTTCTTCGCTGTTTTCCTCGCTCTCAGTAAGGGATTCTGGAGCATCTTGAGATGCATATTCCAGTGTAGCGTCACTTTGATAAAAACTTACTTGACGTAATGGTCCTTGCAAATGTGCAGCGTTAGGGTTTAATACTGGCACTCCATTTAGCATTAATACTGGCACGCCATTAAGTTGGGTAGCTTGAGGTGTGCCTGCTGATTGCGATCTATTGATGACTTCGTCTCTATTATTATCCATTGTATTACTCTTGTTTTTTATTGCAGAATAGATATTTAATGAATATTTGTCAATACTATTGGGTGATTTTTGTCATGCCTTATAATTTTGTATAATCATAAGATTTTATTTAAGCCTATGCTTTACAAAGCATATAGAATTGACGTATAATCAGATTGTTACTTATCTATAAGTAGCTATGGTAATAAACATTATTTGGAATAGGAATATCGGACCCGGGGGCGGTACCCGGCGCTTCCACCATTTTTATTATGGGAGCGAAATTAGGATCGACGAGTTTAATAAAGAAATGATTTTTACCCAGTATGATTCCGCTGGATCTTCGGATCTTGGGTCAAAAAAAGTAATTGCAAACGATAATAATAATCGCATGCAGGCTGTTGCTTAATTGTAACTAGCCACGGGGCTGGGGGCTTGCCTGGCAACAGAAAAGCCTCGCTGTAACTATTTGAAAGTTATGGGTAAGATATAATGAATAATAACATATAGATTTATGACTATTGACTATCAACTATTAATAGACGAAGCAATGTTATCTATTGCCCGTAATATACTAAGCCATATTCAGAAAAATGGATTAACAACAGATCAGTCCATGTATATTTCTTTCCGTACAAATAGCCCTGAAGTAATATTATCTAATCATGTTAAGAGATCTCATCCAAAGGAAATTACTATAGTATTAGAGCACGAATTCAGAGATTTACAAGTATCGCAGGATTATTTTTCAGTACATCTTTCTTTTAATAGCATACCAGAAACTATCAGAGTTCCATTTTCGTCCTTAACGAATTTAGTTGATCCTTCAACGAATTTTAGTCTTCAATTTCGTGATTCTAGTATAGATGAGTTGGAATCTGCTTCTGATATAGACGAGATCGATGGCCTAGTACATATGAAGCCGCAATCATCTTCTTCTAAAAAAACTAAAGAAAGCAAGCCTGGAGAAGTAGTGCAAATTGATAAATTTCGCAGAAAAACAAAATAATTATGTCTGATAGTTCTAAGCCATCAGTAGAGATATACACAGATGGAGCTTGCTCGGGCAACCCAGGGCCAGGAGGTTGGGGTGCTCTTTTGATTTTTAAAGATAATCGCAAAGAAATTTGGGGGCATCAGTTAGAGACTACCAATAATCAAATGGAGATACAGGCGGCTATTTCCGCATTGCAAGCTTTAAAAACACCTTGTGCAGTTGCTATATACACTGATAGTAAGTATGTACAACAAGGAATTACCCAATGGATACACTCTTGGCAAAAAAATAATTGGCGTAAAAGCGACAACAAGCCAGTAAAAAATGCTGAGTTATGGAAAAATTTGCAGCATGAAATAAAAAAACACGATATAATTTGGAATTGGGTGAAAGGACACGCTCAGAATAAGGGAAATATAATTGCCGATGGATTAGCCGTAGAAGGCCGAGACTTTGCTAAAGGAGAGTTAGAAAAATGTCGTTCATAGAAAAAGCATTGGTCAAATTTAGAAAAAAAAAGATAGGAACAGATGCTTTTGGTAATCAATATTTCGTTGGTAAGGAAGTGAACTATCTTGGTAAGCCTAAGCGTTTTGTAATTTATAAAGACGACAAAGAAAGTTCTAAAGTCCCTCCAATGTGGCATGCATGGTTGCATTACTTAAGCGATGATATTCCAGGTGAGTGCAGTAAGCAATATGATTGGCAGCAAGATTATGTACCAAATTTAACTGGAACTAAGCTGGCTTATAATCCTCAGGCAAAAAATAGTAGTTTAAAAAAATATTCAAGGTGGATTCCCAATAATTAATGAAGATAAAAATATGAAACAAGGTTTTATAGAAACTTTAGTTGGATTGTTGGTGCTAGTAGTGGCATTTTCCTTTTTTTGCTATGCATATAACCTAAGTGGTATGAATAAAACCAATGACGGTTATAATATAATAGCAAATTTCCAAGATATTGATGGTATTTCTCAAGGGAACGACGTCAAGCTTGCTGGAATTAAGGTAGGCTTTGTAGAGAGTTTGATTCTAGATCCAGATACTTATTATGCTGGTGTTAATCTTTACATAGATAAAGATGTTTTTATCCCTGAAGATTCAAGGGCTTCTGTAGCAACAAGTGGCTTACTGGGGGGAAAATATATTCGTATCAATCCTGGTGCTTCTGATGATAATTTAGATAATAATGGTCATATTAGATTTACTCAGTCTGCTCTAAATCTTGAGGATCTGATTGGTAAATTAGTATATTCTTTTACTACTAAATAAGGAATATAAAGTTATATCATCGGTCTTGATTTTCGTAAGAAGGGCGCTTAGTGCATATTCAATATTAGTGTAATTTGAACATCATTTCATATTAGTAACATTTTTGAATATCTTTGGTTGTCCTTCTCTAAACTCTCTGTAATATATAGGTGTACTAACCTTTATGTAGTTTAGGACTATGTAAAGCTACATGTTTAAGATAAGGAGGTTGATTTGAGTAAATCTAGCGGCGGCAGATATTGGAAACATAGAAGTTACGATGAGAGTCTGATTTCTGAACTTACCAGATCATTGAAAATTAGTGATTTATTAGCACGCTTACTTTCATCTAGGGTGCGCACTCTACAAGAAACAGAGAAATTCTTAGACCCCAAGATAAAATCTTATTTACCCGACCCATTGCATTTACGCGATATGGAAAAAGCCGTTGATCGCATAGCTCGTGCAATAGAATCAAACGAAAAAATATGTATATTTGCTGATTATGATGTAGATGGAGCCACTTCATCAGCTTTGTTGTCCAATATATTTCAAGAGCTTAAAGTTGATTCTACTATATACGTACCTGATCGTATATCAGAAGGATATGGTCCAACAGTAGAAGCCATGAAAAAGATTCGGAAGAGCGGAGCTTCTGTGTTAATTACAGTAGATTGTGGATCAGTTGCTTTTGAAGCGTTGAGCGCAGCTTCTGACCTTGGTATGGACACTATAGTTATTGATCATCATATAAGCTTAGATCACCTTCCTAAAGCGGTCGCTGTAATCAACCCAAATCGCTTAGATGAAACAAGCGATTGTAAGGATTTAGCAGCAGTTGGAGTGTCATTTTTATTTGCAGTTGCTCTGTTTACCAAGCTTAAAAATACAGGTTTTTTTCAAGATAGAGATATAAAGCCACCAAACTTAATGCAACAGCTAGATATTGTCGCCCTTGGGACAGTGTGCGATGTAATGCAACTTACAGGACTTAATAGAGCGTTTGTAAAACAAGGGCTAAAAGTTGCTAGGTCTAGGGCAAATATTGGGTATAAAACATTGTGTGATGTAGCTGATATCCAAGAAGCTATTAGCTGTTATCATCTTGGGTTTATTCTTGGGCCTCGTATTAATGCTGGAGGCAGAGTAGGGAAGTCTTCCTTAGGAGCTACCTTGCTTTCTACTAAATCAGAGCTAGTTGCCCAAAATATAGCAGAAGAGCTAAACAAGCATAATGAAGAACGAAAAGTGATTGAATTAGTGATGCTTGAAAAAGCATTCATGATGGCTGAATCACAAAAAGATGATGCAATGTTGTTTATTACAGGTGAAGGCTGGCATCCAGGAGTTATAGGTATTGTAGCTGGTAGGTTAAAGGAAAAGTATAATAAGCCGGTAGCAGTAATTGCTATGAATGATGGCGTTGGTAAAGCTTCATGCCGCTCAATCAAAGGTGTAGATTTTGGCTGCAAAGTAATTGAAGCTAAGCAAAAAGATTTATTAGTAGCCGGTGGTGGTCATGCCATGGCTGCTGGATTTACGGTAGAAGAGTCGAAAATCAGCGAGTTACACGCGTTCTTTAATAATGAAATAATGAAGGATTTGGAAAAGTCAGAAGAGCATTTATATGAATATTATGATATAAATTTGACTAGCTCGGCTGCTACACTAGATCTTTTATCTGAAATTGAAACTCTAGAACCATTTGGCGTGGGTAACCCTTCTCCTGTTTTTAGGTTTTCTAATTTATATGTACTAAAAGCTGATATAGTAGGTCTGAAACATATTCGTGTATTATTTAGCCCAGAAAGAGAGGCTTATGGATCTAAGTTTTTAGTAGCAATTGCCTTTAATGCAGTTGGAAGCGATATAGGAGATAAGCTACTTTCTCGTAAGCCTCATTCAATGTCTGTGTTTGGCAAACTTAAAGTCAATAAGTGGCAGGATAAAGAGACCGTGCAGCTTCAGCTTAGCGATTTACTTATAGAATAATATTATTTTATCCTATACGCGGCTTATAATAAGTTTTATTTATAGTGTTTGTTCTAGATAATTTGACACTAATGCAAAAATTTCATAAAATGCCATAATTATTATTTTAGGAGAATTAGATGGAATCTAATCAGTTTAGCCTGTTTAAAGACAGAAGATTTTTACCTATATTTATAGTACAGTTCTGCGGTTGCCTTAATGATAGCATTTTAAAGAATGCTTTAATTATATTGGTTACCTTTAAGTTAGCAAATGAATTGCCTTTGCCGCCGTATACTTTGGTTATGCTTGCAAATGTTTTATTCATTTTGCCATTTGTTTTTCTAGCAAGTATAGCAGGTCAAATAGCAGATCGCTATGAACGCTCTACCATTGTTAAAATAATCAAATTTATAGAAATAAGTATAGTAATGATGTCCGCTTATGGATTTTACCATACTGATTTAGTTATATTGTTTAGCTGTATAGCTCTTATGGGAATCCATTCTACTTTTTTTGGTCCCATTAAATATAGTGTCTTACCAGATCACTTAAAGAAAAACGAGCTTTTGAGCGCAAATGGATTGATTGAAGCGGGAACTTTCATGTCTATCCTAATAGGAACAATGCTCGGTGGTTGCTATAATTTCAGCGGTAGCTTTGTTATAGTTCTGGCGCTACTGATTTCGTTGATTGGATTTGCGGCTAGTTTATTCATGCCAAAATCAAACAATTCAAACCCAGATATCAAAATTAACTTGAATATAATAGAAGAAACAATTTCTATTGTTAAATATTCTGCTTCTAAGAACCAGGTTTATTTGTCTATATTAGGTATTTCTTGGTTCTGGTTTATTGGAGCTGCCATTATGGCTCAGATTCCTTCTCTGACAAGGGATATACTAGGAGCAGATGAAACTGTAGCTAATTTGTTCTTGGCAGTGTTTTCTATTGGGGTTGGTGTTGGTTCATTTTTATGTAGTAAAATATTAAACAATACGATCACAACTAAATATGTGTTTCTAGCTTCTATGGGGCTTAGTTTGTTTGGTATTGATCTTTTCTTTGCTAGTAAAATAGCCAGCATTAATTATGAGCCAGAGCAACTAAAAAATATGTTCCAGTTTTTAAGTAGAGGGCATTATATACGCATTCTATTTGATTTATTTGCATTTGCAGCATTTGGTGGGCTTTATGTTGTACCTTTATTTGCGGTTATGCAATATTTTACCTCGCCTGCATATAGGAGTAGGGTGATCGCGGCTAATAATTTAATTAACTCATTCTTTATGGCTGGGTCTACTATTATACTTTCATTGTTGTTTTATATGAATTTTTCTATCCCTTCCGTTATTCTGATAGTTAGCATACTTAATGCGATAGTTGGAGTTTATATTTATAAAATTATTCCAAATAGCAAAATTATTCCTATGAAATTATGGCGCGCCATATTCAGGCAATTTTTTAAGTTGCTTTACAAGGTTGAGGTTAAAGGATTAGAGAACTATAAAAAAGCCGGAAAAAGAACTGTTATTATCGCAAACCATTTATCTTATATTGATCCAGCTTTGATAGCTTCCTACATACCAGAAAATATACAATTTGCTATTAATGCTGGCGTTGCTCAGGAATGGTGGGTTAAGCCTTTCTTGAAAATAGTAAGAACATTCCCTATCGAATCAAATAATCCTATGGCCTTAAAAAGCCTGATTGAGGAAGTAAAACAAGATAAAAAAATTGCTATTTTCCCTGAAGGAAGAACGAGTTTAACAGGATCTTTGATGAAGATATACGAAGGTCCTGGCATGATTGCAGATAAAGCAGATGCTACCATATTACCTATTCGTGTAGATGGTACTCAGTTTACTCGCTTCTCTAAAGTTAGAAAGCTGATGAGCGGTAAATTTGTATTCCGTAGAAAAATAGTTATTACTATTCTTCCACCAGTAAAAGTAACACCTCCAGAAAATCTAGATAATCGCGAAAGACGTAAGTTCATAGGGCATGCATTATATGATCTGATGAGCGACATGATGTTTGAAAGTTCTGATTATAAAGAAACTGTGTTTCAATCTTTGATAGATTCTAGTAAGATTTATGGAAAAAAATCTCCTATAATGCAAGATGTAGATAATAATAAAGAAAACTATAATGGCTTATTATTAAAATCATTCATTCTAGCAAATTTAGTGCAAAGAGATTCTAAAGCCGGAGAAAAAGTGGGTCTAATGCTACCAAATATGGTTGCTAGCGCAGTTACCTTTTTTGGGCTCCAGGCAGCGGGCAGGGTTCCTGCTATGATTAACTTCACTTCTGGTTCTAGCAATGTGGTCTCATCATGTCGAACTGCGCGGATACATATCATTTATACTTCAAAGAAGTTTGTAAAAAAAGCAGAGCTAGGAGAGCTAGTTGACTCATTAGAAAAATCTGGTATTACCCTCATATACCTTGAAGATTTAAGAAAACATGTAACTTATGGAATGAAGATTAAATGCTTCTTAGGTACTTTTTTTCCACAAAAATATTATGAACATCTATGTGATAAAAGAGATGATTTAGAAACTGCTGTCATTTTATTTACCTCAGGAACAGAAGGTAGGCCAAAGGCAGTCGCTTTATCTCATAGAAATTTACAGGCTAACCGTTGTCAGGTAATATCAAGGATTGATTTTAATCCTTACGATTGCGCTTTTAATGCATTGCCTATGTTCCATAGTTTTGGCTTGATGGCCACTCTAATAATGTCTTTAAGCGGAGTTAGAACCTTCTACTATCCATCTCCATTACATTATCGCATTATTCCTGAAATCATTTATGATATCGGTGCAACTGTTATGTTTGGTACGGATACGTTCTTGGCTGGGTATGCGGCAAATGCCCACCCTTATGATTTCTATTCATTACGTTATGTTATAGCTGGAGCTGAAAAAGCGAAGGTTAAGACAAAACAAACTTGGTTTGAAAAATTTGGCATTAAAATATTTGAAGCTTATGGTGTGACCGAAGCAGCTCCTGGTATTGCCGTTAGCACTCCAATGCATAATAAGCCAGGTACAGTGGGGCGTCTATTACCTAAAATAGAATATGTTCTACAGCCGGTGGAGGGTATATCCGAAGGTGGTAGATTATGTATTCGTGGTCCTAATATTATGCAAGGATATATTAAACCAGAGAACCCGGGCGTAATTGAAACTGTTCATGTCGATAAACTAGGTGATCACTGGTATGATACTGGAGACATAGTTTCAATAGACGAGGATGGATACATGACTATCATTGGTCGCCAAAAGCGCTTTGCCAAAGTTGCGGGTGAAATGGTTTCATTATCAGCTGTAGAAGACCTTATTTCTAAGAGTGACGCGAGTTCTACTCACGCAGCGGTTTGTATCGAAGACGAGAAAAAAGGAGAGCAAATTGTTCTGTTTACGACTTCTACAGATATGACGCGTGATAAAATAGCTAAAAGCTGTCATGAATTACAAATAGCTGAGCTTTACATCCCCAAGACTATTATTGCAATTAAAGAGTTACCTGTGCTAGCTACGGGTAAGTTAAATTACCGAAAATTAGTAGAAATGGCTGAAAAAGATTAGGTTAAACTTTCCTCGATTGCCTACTGCCTGTGACCCTGAACTCAGATTCAGGGCATATTACATCTTCTTTAGATTCCGGGTCAATGCGGCGTTGTTGCATGGCGTATCCAAGAGCTGAGATTTCTTATAGCGAAATTCTAGGCAGCAATTATTAAATTCACAATTTTGCACTTAATTTTCGATTGAACAATTCGATTTTGTTCT
>JAQXDF010000039.1 GCA_029251475.1 Rickettsiaceae bacterium | reverse complement strand
AGAACAAAATCGAATTGTTCAATCGAAAATTAAGTGCAAAATTGTGAATTTAATAATTGCTGCCTAGAATTTCGCTATAAGAAATCTCAGCTCTTGGATACGCCATGCAACAACGCCGCTCGAGTTCAGGGATTATTTTCAAGTTAGTTATTATCTATTTAAAGATTTTTTTGTTTTAGAAAGTTTATTTTTTTAATCAACTTGCTTTTTGGAATGGCAGACATATCCAAACGTTCTTCTAGTTCTAAAAACAGGAGTTTTTCAATATAATTAAATGCAGAATCTTGAAAGGGTAGTAATAAAAATCTTTTGACTTTTTTATATATAAATTTCATAACAAATCTCCATCATAGGTTTAAATAGAATAGCGAAGAATTTTTGTCTCTTCATGATTTACTATGAATTAAAAAATACATGATAAATATTAGCTTTAGATGTGTAATATTAGTAGTACGTACTGAATACGTACTACTAATATTGGCCTTACTTGTTGTTTATAGGGGGCTTAATATTGAATTATAGAGATTTAACCTTTGGCTCAATGATTACGCTATCTGAGGTAGTTGGTTCTGGAGTAGTATCTTTTGTTTTAGTTGGAACTTCTATATTCTCTTTTTTAGGAGATTTTTCAGCCTCCTTTGCTTTTACAGTCTTTTTTTGCTCTTCTTGTTGCTCGATTGATTTAGCGGTTGGGCATTTGTAGGAAGATAAGTCTTTTTTTGCTTCAGCAAGCATAGATTTAATTTGCTCCATTTCTTCGCGTAATTCTAAGTTTGATGGGTTAGAAGCAGAATTGATTTTTTTATCCTCTTCAACTATTGAAGGATAAGCCATTTTTGGAGTTTTACGTTTATTGCCTTTCGATTTGTATTTATTAGCGCGCTCTAGATCTTCTTCTATCATGGCTTTATACATTTCTATGTTTTCGCGTGAAATGTTTTCTTCTTCCTCGTCGTAATCCTCATCAAATTCATCATAATTGCTGCTTAAGATATTTTTCTTTGCTTGTGAAATATACTTTTTGTTATATAGAGGTGTGCGTTTACCACCTTTAAATCCTTTGCTATCAATAATTTTATTATTCGCTGAGCGTTTGAAATATCCTTCCGGCCCAGTGGCACAAGAGCTAAGTAAAGTTGATAAGATAGTAAAAACAAGGACTCTTTTAAGCATAATTCCCATTTATATTTAATGAATAATTCTAGACTTAATTAATGTCATATAAATCTCCTGCTGGCAACAAGGAGATACAGCCTTATAGTAAAATTATTATATTATTTTTAAAACTGTGGTGGCCATGAGTACAGCTCCGTTGTTTTTTCTAGATAATAAATTTTTAGAAGCTATCTTTAGAAAGCTCCTGTCTGTGATTAATTCATTTAATTTATTAGCTAAGACGGGTGCAGAAATATCTGGCTGACGATAAGACCAACTAGCGCTAGTATCAGTTAAGGCTTTTGCATTAAAATATTGATGATCCTCGGCTGCATAAGGGTAGGGGATAAAAATAGCCGGCAAGCCAATATTAGTGAGCTCAGCGATTGTGCTAGCTCCCGAGCGTGCTATGACTAGTTGAGATTTGGCATAAAGATTTGGCATGTCATAAAAAAATTCTGCTAATTCGTATTTAATATTTAAATCATCGTAGGACTTAGATAAATATTCTTGCTCAGCAAGGGCGGCTTGTTGTGTGATTGCTATATCAACGTGTGGGTTGATATTTTTAAGACAACGAATTGCTTCTGGTACTAGGCTTGAAAAAACCTTTGCTCCTTGGCTGCCGCCAAAAATCAATAGATGAAAGGTCTTGTCGTCAAAGTTATTTTTTTCCGGTAGCTCTCGAATTTCAGATCGTATTATGTCTCCTGTAAAGAGCGTTTTATTTTTTAATTTAATATCAATATTAGCTGTTTCTTTATAAGACAAAGCTATAATTTTTGCAAACTTAGCAAAAATACGATTGCTTTTGCCTAAGAAATTATTTTGTTCATGAACTATTGTTGGAACTCTAAGCAAGGTAGCAGCTGCCATCACAGGAAAGCTTGGATAGCCACCGAAGCCAATAACCAAATTTGGCTTTATAGTGTAAATTAAACGTAGCGCTTTTAAACAAGCGAAAAAAAGTTTAAATAAAGATGTTATTTTGTTTTTAATGCCAGATGTTTTGATGTGTAGATCGATTAAATGAGTGACAGCTGGCACATCCTCAGTGAGGTATTTTTTGCATCTTAGATCCGTTGAAAGATGAACATTAACATTTGATTTGGATAATTCTTGTGAAAGAGCAATTGCAGGAAATAAGTGCCCCCCTGTGCCACCGGCGGTTAATAAAACTGTTTTGCTCTTTGCCATTATATATCTATATGTTGTTGCTTATATTTCGTAAGAGATGTTTTTCTCTTAGTTAACCCAAGGACCATTCCTATGGTCAGAGAAATAGCCAATGTGGATGATCCGCCATAGCTGATAAATGGCAGAGTCATGCCCTTGGTTGGAAGTAAATTTAAAGTCACTCCCATGTTTATTGTAGCCTGAAGACCAAATTGAGCAATTAACCCGATGGTAGCTAGTTGTATGAATTTGTTGTTTTCATCTTTTAGAATTAGAAGTGTTCTAAGCACAATAAATGCAAATATACATATTAATATCAAGCAAATAATTGCACCAAATTCCTCGCCAGCAACGGCAAATATAAAATCAGTATGCGAATCGGGTAAATACTGTTTTATTGATCCTTCCCCTGGGCCTCTTCCGTATAAGCCCCCATGTTCGAAAGCTAGAATAGATTTCGTTACTTGATATGCTTCATTCCCCGCTGGGTCTAGAAAGCTATTAATTCTAGTAGCTACGTGTGGTAATAGTAAATATGCAAATATAGTTCCAAGTAGCCCCAAAATTATAGCAAGAATTATCCATATAAAGGGTAGTCCAGCAACAAATAATTGCAGACTAAAGACTGCCGTCACTAAAACTAGCATGCCAAAGTCTGGTTGAATTATTAGTAGTGTGGCAACCACAATATATAAGCCACCACATACAGTAAAACTTGGAAAATCTTCGTTATATCTAAGGGATAATATCCATCCAGTAACCACTGAAAAAAAAGGTTTAATAAATTCAGATGGTTGATAGGAAAAGCCAGCTATGCGTATCCAGCGAGTAGCACCTTTGACTTCATAGCCATAAAATTTTACCAATACTAAAACAGCAAGGTTGATTAAAAAACCCAATATAGCAAGCCGTTTTATCCATTTAATATCCAGGGATGAAAACATGAATACAAAAAAAGAAGCTATGGTTAGGTAAATGGCTTGTCTAGATGAAAAATAATTATCGACTAAGCCAATTTTTTCAGCAACAGCAGGGCTAGTTGTGGTTACCAACATTAAACTAAATAATATTAGAATAGATAAAGCTATGATGGTTTGCTGATCTACATTACGCCACCAATTTTTAATAAAATTATTTTTACTGAAATCTTTCATTGTACAAATTAATAAAGTTATTTCCTCTATCTTCAAAGTTTTTAAATTGATCGAATGAAGAGCAGGCAGGAGACAGAAGAATGTTAGATGAATTTTCTTCTCCAAGCGCATCATTGGTAGCTTTATCAAAAGCTTCTTCCATCGTATTGCAGGTTACGTAATCAACTTTTCCTTTTAAATACTCTTCAAATATTAACTTGTTTTTGCCAAAAAGATAGGCTTTTTTTACGTTTTTAATATGGTTTTCAAGTGGTAGTAAATTTTCTGATTTAAAGATACCTCCAGCAAGCCAAAAGATGTTTTTTAATGAAGATAATGAGCTTTCTGAGGCGTGAACATTGGTGGCTTTACTGTCATTATAGAAGGATATTTGTTTATGTGATCCCACTAATTGCATTCTGTGTTTTAGCCCTTCGAAGCTCGCAAGATGTTTAACTATATTAGAAGCCTCTGCTCCAAGAGCTCTGCATATAGTAAAGGCACAAGCAATATTTTCGTAGTTAGTTGGCAAAGCTGGGATGTCATACGAAGTAAAATCAAAAAAATTATCCACTAGTTTTTGTTCATCGCAAGTAAGTCCATCTTTGTGCCCAATTGGAACAATATTTTTCTCGCCAGATTTATGCAATTTATTATAAATTTTTTTAGAATCAGAGCTGTTAGTTCCTATAATCCTCAAACTATCTCCATGTAATATTTTTTCTTTTGCTGAGCAATAAGCGCTATACGTCCCATGTCTATCTAGATGATCAGGTGATAGGTTCAGCAATACTCCAATAGTTGGGTTTATGTGTTTAAGTAAGTCGAGCTGGAATGATGATAATTCTAAAACATAGCCCTTGGCATGCGGAGGAAGAGATAGAGCGGGCAGGCCAATATTACCGCCTATATGATAATCTAGATTATTTTTAGCAAGAATATGTCCAACTAGTGAGGTGACTGTACTTTTTCCATTAGTGCCTGTGATAGCAATGATTTCTGAATCATGATTTAGCTGTAGAAACAACTCGATATCAGAAGAAATTAATATATTATAATCGGCCGCTAGTGCAAATACAGCGTGAGATTTTGGTATTCCTGGGCTGACAATGATCGTATCAAGATGTTGCCAATCAGAGTGCGACAATGGGAGTAGTAAATCTGAATTGATCTTTTGTCGGTTATCTTCGGAGTCGTCCCAGCATATAATTCCTGAGTGCAAATTATTTAAAAAATCTAAGCTTGATATGCCGCTAATTCCAAGGCCAAAAATTCCAATTTTATTTGACATTATTTCCCCGCATTTGCAGCCAAAGAAGCGGATACGAATTTTTCAAGATCTCCGTCTAGAACGGCAGATGAATTGCCTGTTTCATAATTTGTTCTTAAGTCTTTTACCATTTGGTATGGTTGCAATACATAAGACCTGATTTGATGCCCCCATCCATTATCAGTCTTGCTTGCATTTTGTACATTTGCCAGTTCATTCTTTTTTTGTATCTCTAATTCGAATAATCTTGCCTTAAGCATTAAGAATGCCTCCGCTTTATTCTTGTGCTGAGAGCGATCATTTTGACATTGCACAACAATATTGGTCGGGATGTGAGTAATACGAACTGCAGAATCAGTAGTGTTTACGTGCTGTCCACCTGAGCCAGATGCTCTGTATGTGTCGATGCGTAGGTCTTTATCTTCTAAAACGATATCAATATTATCATCAACTTCTGGATATACCCAACAAGATGCAAAGCTAGTCATTCTTTTTCTAGCTGAATTAAAAGGAGATATTCTCACCAAGCGATGCACTCCAGATTCAGTTCTAAGCCATCCGTAAGGCATGTCGCCTTTAAATTTTATGCAGCAGGATTTAATTCCCGCCTCTTCGCCTGAGATTATATTTATAATTTCGGATTTAAAGCCTAATCTTTCGCCAAAGCGTAAATACATTCTCATCATCATTGATGCCCAGTCATGGCTCTCAGTCCCACCTGCTCCTGCATTAATTTCTAGGAAACAGTTGTTGGTATCGGCCTCTCCGGAGAATAGGCATTCTATCTCTAGCTTTTCTGCAGCAATGACAATATTCTGTAACTCGGTTTGAATCTGTTGAATCATTTGTTCATCGCCTTCTTCTTCAGCCATTTCCGCAAGATCGATGTTTTCTTTTACTCCTTCATTAATGTAGTTGTAAGATTCAATGATTTTTTCAAGGAGAGTTTTTTCTTTTAGTATATTTCCGGCTTTTTGTTGGTCGTTCCAGAAGTCGGTTGCTAAGGATAGTTCTGCTAGCTCAGAAATACGTTGGTTTGTAGCATCTGGGTCAAAGAGACCTCTTGAGCAATATCAACGATTCCTCTATTTTATTTTTTAAATTTTCTAGTTCTGCGCGCATTTTTCTTACTTTAAAATTATATTTACTATATATTATCCTTTATCTAGACTAATTTGTAGTAATTTTTAAAAAAAAAGTAAATGACTAATAAAGAACATATCAGAAATTTTGCTATTATAGCGCATATTGATCACGGTAAATCAACTTTAGCAGATCGTCTTATCGAATATTGTGGTGGTTTGGAAAAACGCGAAATGAAAGGGCAAGTGCTAGACTCGATGGAAATAGAGCGTGAGCGCGGCATCACCATTAAAGCACAAACTGTACACCTGGAATATAAGGCAAAAGATGGAAATACATATCACTTAAATTTGATGGACACACCAGGGCACGTCGACTTTTCATATGAAGTTATTAGGTCCTTGGCGGCGTGCGAGGGGTCATTGTTAGTTGTCGATGCTAGCCAAGGAGTGGAAGCTCAGACTTTGGCAAATGTTTATCAAGCGATTGACAATAATCATGAAATTATTCCAGTTCTAAATAAGATTGATTTGCCAGCGGCTGAGCCGGAGATGGTAAAAGAGCAGATTGAAGAAGTTATAGGAATAGACACAAGCGATGCATTAATGATTTCAGCAAAGAGTGGAATTGGTATAGAAGATGTTTTAGAGGCAATAGTTCAGCGCTTACCGTCTCCTAGGAATGATTTTATAGAAGAAGAGGATCCTAATGTGCTCAAGGCTCTTTTGGTGGATAGTTGGTATGATCAATATTTGGGTGTAATTATTTTGGTGCGTGTATTCCAGGGTTCACTTGTAAAAGGGACTAAAATTAAGATGCTTTCAACACAAAAATCATATCACGTAGATAATGTTGGATATTTCACTCCTAAAAAAGTTATGTGCGATGTATTAGAAGAGGGGCAGCTCGGTTTCTTTACTGCCTCAATTAAAAAAGTTACAGATTGTAATGTGGGTGATACTATTACCATGGAGAGTAAGCATGCTATTTCTATGCTACCAGGGTTTAAACCGAACTTACCTGTTGTATTTTGTGGCTTATATCCTTCTGATGCATCTGAGTTTGAGGCGCTTAAAGATTCTCTTGAAAAGTTACATTTAAATGATTCTAGCCTTGAGTTTGAAACCGAAAGTTCAGGCGCTTTAGGGTTTGGTTTTCGCTGTGGGTTTTTGGGTCTTCTGGATCTTGAAATTGTACAAGAACGTCTAGATCGTGAGTTTGATCTGGATTTAATCACTACTGCCCCAAGTGTGATTTATAAAATTAACTTAAGGAGCGGTAAGCAGCTAGAAGTTCATAATCCTGCTGATTTCCCAGATGTGCAGGGTATAGAATCTATGATGGAGCCATGGATTAAGGCTACAATTATGGTTCAAGAAGAACATCTTGGGTCAGTATTAGCTTTATGTACGGATAAGCGCGGTACTCAGATTGATATGCGCTATATGTCTGGCAGAATTATGCTGATATATAAATTACCGCTTAACGAAATTGTATTTGATTTTTATGATCGCCTTAAGAGTTGTACGAAAGGTTATGCAAGTTTCGATTGGGAAATGGATAGCTATGAAGAAAGTGATTTAGTGAAATTAAGTATTTTAGTTAATAGTGAGCCAGTAGATGCTCTTTCTACTATTGTGCATAGGTCAAGGTCAGAATTTCGTGGTCGTGAGCTTTGTAAGCGTTTAAAAGATTTGATTCCAAGGCAATTATTCCAAATTGCAGTGCAAGCAGCGATTGGTGGTAAAATCATAGCTCGTGAAAATGTTAAGGCTATGCGTAAGGATGTTCTTGCCAAATGTTATGGAGGTGATGTATCAAGAAAACGTAAGTTGCTAGAAAAACAGAAGGCTGGTAAAAAAAGAATGCGTAATATTGGTAATGTAGAAATTCCTCAATCCGCCTTTATTGCTGCATTAAAGGTAGGGGATGATTAAAATTGACAAGGCAAGAGATAAAGTAGCTATTATTGCTCCAGCTTCTGGAGTTAAAAATGAGCAATGGAAGATGGACAGAGCTTTAAGCTTTGCCAGGCTGCAAGATACAATAAATTTTTTTGAGCAGCATGATTTGCAATGCGTTTATGATAAAGAGATATTCTCTGTAGATGTTTTGCAATTCTTTGCATCATCTAAAGAAGAACGCATAAGGCAGCTAAAAGAAGCTTTAGAGGACCCATCCGTCAAAATAATTCATGCTTTTCGTGGTGGGTATGGTTGTTTGGATATGGCTTTTGATTGTCTTGAGATAGAGCCTTCTGGTCCAAAAATTCTTATAGGATTTAGTGACATCACGATATTACATTTATTATTTAATCAATGTTATAATTTTCAATCAATTCATGGAGTGATGTGCCCTAAAGAGCCAGAGATGCTAGAAGAGGTTATTGATGTATTGGGCGGCAAGGATGTTAAGATACAACTCCAGCCACTGAGACCTCAACAACAAGAAAGCAATACCAGGGGAGAGATGATTGGTGGTAATTTAGCAGTCCTTTGCAGCTCTATTGGAACAAGTCTTCACCCAAATACCGATGGGAAAATTTTGTTTTTAGAAGATATACATGAAAAAGACTATCAGATACATCGCTATTTAGTTCAGATGTACAATGCTGGTTTGTTTAAAGAGGTCAAGGCGCTTGTTTTTGGAGAGTTTGTCGAGTCCGGAATGGGTAGTGGTTTGGCTATTGAGTCTTTTGTTAATGAATATTTGCCTAATGTTCCTGTGTATTCAACTAATTCTATTGGCCATGGAAAAATTAATCGTCCTATTATTATGGGTGGCTCAGGAGAAATAGATGGTGATTTATTAACCGTATTTAGTCCGTTTAAATATATATAGTAAAGATGCAAGTTAGAATTGGTAGCAGGAAAAGTAAGTTGGCTCTAATCCAGACCAACATAGTTGTTAAACTTATAGAAAAAGCTTTTCCAGAGATAAAATGTGTAGTGGTTCCTATGTCCACGACTGGAGACAAAATAACAGATAAAAATTTATATGAAATAGGCGGTAAGGCGCTTTTTTTAAAGGAACTAGAGGAGAAGATTCTTGATGGTCAGATCGATATGGCTGTTCATTCGCTTAAGGACGTCCCAGGAAGATTAGCAGATAAGTTAATGATTGCTGCGGTGACAGAGCGCGAAGATCCTAGGGATTGTTTTGTGTCTTTTAAGTATAAATCAATAGATGAACTACCTCTTGGGTCTGTTGTCGGCACTTCTTCGGTGCGCCGTAAAGTTGTATTGCAGCAAAAGCGCCCAGATTTAAAAATTGTTCCATTTCGCGGTAATATACATACGAGATTGCAAAAATTACAAAACCAAGAGGTTGACGCAACGATCTTAGCATGTGCTGGATTGATTAGGGCGGATATACTTAACCCCCAATATTGCTATCCTTTAGAGGTTGACCAGATGCTTCCTGCGGCAGGTCAGGGCACAATAGCTATTGAGGTACACAAAGACAACAAAATAGCTCGGGAAATTTGCAGAAAGATCAATCATATAAGTAGCTGGCATTTGGCAAGCGCGGAGCGAGGACTGCTATCCTACCTCGATGCTAGCTGCGACACTCCTTTGTCGGCCCATGCTATATTTAATGGCGATGCAATTGAAGCTAATTACATGATGTCGGATATTGACGGCAGCAATATTCAGTATCATCGTGAAGTTGGGGTAATCGAATCAGCTTCTGAAATGGGCGTTAAAGCCGCGATTAAGTTACTTAATCAATAATTTTCCTTCCAATATAAAAACAATTCAAAAGTGGATCGTTCCACTAATAGATAATCCTTGTTTTTAAGATGAATTTCTGCTAATACTGAGAATAATTATTTTAAGGTAGCCTAACTATTAATAAACAATAAATTAAATAACTAATAAATAATCCTTGACGTTAATACTAACTTGCGTTAATACTATTCATAGCAAATATTAAAATAACTAAATAATAAGTTATTAAGCTATAATTAAACTTAACTAAACATGAGATTTATCCATATGAAAAAATTATCAACAAGCGCACTAAGCAGTTCAATAATACTAGCAAGTTTTCTAGCAGGTTCAGTTGTTAAGGCCGATGAGTATATCCATAATCCATCGATAGATCTTTCTGGAAGGTTTAGTAA
>JAQXDF010000026.1 GCA_029251475.1 Rickettsiaceae bacterium | reverse complement strand
ATAGTTTTTTTATTAATTTATATTGACTTTCTCGTTAATATTGCGTATACCTTGTATTAATAGAATTTAACCCGAATATTAAAATAACTATGCTAAATCTAGTTAATATAAATACCTTTGTTACTTTAATTAATAACAACCCTAGCCTCACTATTGACAGCCCTGAAATACAAGAAACCGATCTGTACAAAGCTCTGATTAATGCCAACGAGGTCAATCTATCTGGTTTATTAGTTAAAATGGAGCAAAACGAATTATTCTTACTAATGCAAATAGTAGCTAACTCAAAGATCCTAAATAACCTTGACTTATCTGCAAATGATTTAGATGGAAACCAAATTTTAAACTGTATCAATATACTTAAAGACTCATCACTAAAGTCAATTAATATTTCCAATAACCAACTTTCTGAAGAAAGCACCTCTCGTGTAATTCAAGGAGCGCAAACAATACCATCGCTAAATGAACTTAATCTTTCAGTTGACACTCCTGCAAATACAGCTACTCATGTTACATTACCAAACGGCATCGTCGCACCAATAATGCCCAGCTTGGACCCTGTGGGCGTAGATCTAAATCCATGTATCCAAAAGGCTAAAGATGAAAAAGATATTGTGTCTTCTGATGGCACTCAGACTGCTCTTGAGAAAACTTCTGTTCTTACAAGAATCAACTGGACCAACATAGAACGCTCTGAAGTATGTATTGAACTGAGAAACTATACTGATGCCATAACTGAACTTAACAAAGCAGTTATACAATCACAAATACAAATATTGAGTAACAAGCTTAAAGAACCCGATAATATTGAGTATCGCGGACAAAGCGGCACTATAAAAAACCTTAAATTATTATTGTTTTATAGCCAAAATTGCGAAGAAGACATCTTCAAAGATCTAAATATTAATGCAAACGATGCACAGCTATATTATGCAAAAAACTTTTTTGCGCTTAAGTCTTTATGTAAATCATCATCTCATAGCGAGACAGACTCTAGTAACAACAAGAAGATACACATAGAACATACGGCTACTATCCAAAACCTACCAGAAGATCTATTATATAAAATAACAGAATTCTTAGGAACCTCTGAGATCGGGGATAAAATATACTATATAAGTACTGATCACAATGGAGTAGAAAGCTTTATCACCCCAACAAAAACATCGTCTTCAGCAGAGGAAAGTGATTACTCCTATAGAGAAGAAAACCCTTTTGAGAACAGACCAACACTAGAGCACTCTATAAGTGAATCTTCAGCACAAGCTATAGACAACTATAACCATGGTGGTGAAAACATTACAACGCCTTCTATAAGCGAGCTTTCAGAAACAGCAACAATCGTTCATAACAACGGTGGAGAAAGCTATATGACTCCAACAAATATGGCAACTATAGACTACCAAAATGATATTGAAGATAACGGATTTGGACTAACTGGCCAAGATACGGACGCTGGATTCTCTCTATTTGGAAACTAACATCCATAACAAACTATTTGTTTAGCCGCCTTCAGCCAAGGCGGCACTCCTATCTAATCAAATATTAAATGAGCTTCCACAACCACACTTACCTTTTTCATTTGGATTAGTGAAGGTAAATCCTGACTTAAATTGCTCGACAACAAAATCCATCTCTGTTCCTAGTAAATACATCAAAGCCTTTGGATCAATCAAAACCGTTATATCTTTTTCTTGAATTACTTCATCATATGCATTTTTTTCATCCGCATATTCCACAAAATATTTCATACCAGAACAACCACCAGATTTGACTCCAATTCGAATACCAATTGATGGTTTACCTCTTTGATCGAGCAAATGTTTTATCTGCTCGATTGCATTATTTGTCAAAGATATAACTGCTGGCTTTGCGCTCATTATTTTTGCTTATCTTTATAATCGGTAATTGCAGCCTTGATCGCATCTTCAGCTAAAATTGAACAGTGTAACTTAACTGGAGGCAATGATAGATGTTGCGCTATCTCTGTATTCTTTATTTCTAAAGCTTGATCTATGTTCTTTCCTTTAACCCATTCACTTACTAATGAACTTGATGCAATCGCCGAACCACAACCAAAAGCCTTAAACTTTGCATCTGTAATTACTCCATTAGCATCAACTTGAATTTGTAGCTTCAACACGTCTCCACAAGCCGGAGCTCCAACTAGACCCGTTCCTACGGTACTATCTTTTTTATCTAGAACTCCAACATTACGTGGGTTTTCATAATGATCTATTACTTCTTTACTATATGCCATATTTTCCTCTTTTTATATTAGTGAGTTGACCACTTTATTTCGTTAATATCAATACCTTCTTGAACCATTTCCCACAAAGGACTCAGTGCTCTTAATTTATTTATTTTCGATAAAAGCAAGGCAGCTGCATAATCTATTTCTGCTTCAGTAGTAAACCTACCAAATCCAAACCTAATAGACGTATGTGCCATTGCCTCATCTACACCAAGAGCTCTTAATACATATGATGGCTCAAGTGAAGATGAAGTACAAGCTGAGCCAGAAGAAACAGCTAGATCCTTGATCGCTAAAATCATAGATTCTCCTTCAACATAAGCAAAACTTAAGTTTATATTGCCTGGATATCTCTGCTCTTTATCCCCATTAAGAAAAACATCCTTGGCATTTGATTGAATAGTATTCAAAAACTTATCAAACAACTTTTGCACATGCTTATAATCTTGATCCATTTCTTCTTTAGCAATAGCAGCAGCCTTACCAAGGCCAACAACAAGAGGGGTTGCTAATGTACCTGAACGAAAACCACGCTCCTGCCCCCCTCCATTTATAATAGGAGTTAAACGCACCCTTGGTTTACGTCTTATATAAAGAGCTCCTATCCCACCAGGGCCATAAATTTTATGACCAGAAATACTTGCCAAGTCAATATTGCATTCTTCAACATCAATTGGTATTTTACCAAAAGCTTGAGCAATATCAGAGTGGAAAAAAGCTCCTTTCTCACGGCAAATTTTACCAATTTCCTTCAAGGGCTGAATAACTCCAATCTCATTATTCACAGCCATAACAGAAACAAGCATAGTATCTTCCGTAACAACTTTTTTTAGCTCACTTAAATCAATTAACCCATTAGGTTTAACCGGTAAATAAGTTATCTTAAATCCATCCTGCTCCAAGTGCCTACAAGTATCAAGAATACATTTATGCTCTGTAACTACAGTCACTATATGCTTTTTCTTGCTACCATAAAATTTTGCAATACCCTTTAAAGCCATATTATTTGATTCAGTCGCACCAGAAGTAAATATAATCTCCTTTGGTGAAGCTCCAATCAAATCTGCCACTTGAGACCTAGCTAATTCACACGCCTCTTCTGCCTCCCAGGCAAATGAATGACTCCTAGAATGTGGATTACCAAATTTTTGTGTAAAATAAGGCAACATAGCTTCCACCACACGCGGATCTGTGGCTGTAGTAGATTGGTTGTCTAGATAAATTGGCAAACTACCATTGTCATTTATGATATGTTGTTTTAATTGTAATAAATCAGTCATAAGTTACTTATTCACCTCATTGTATATTGTTAGAAAATTATCTATATCTTGCTCGGTTGTATTAAATCCTATTGAAACTCTTAATGCAGAATTTATTTGCTCCTCAGAATATCCCATAGCTAGCAACACATGTGATGGCTCGACTTTTCCTGAAGAACAAGCAGATCCAGAACTTATAGCTACGCCTTGTAAATCAAGGGCTATTAATTGGGTTTCTGCCTTTTTGTTATTAATTATTAAACTAGTATTAGGTAAACGCTTGGTTTTTATTCCAATGATTTCGATGTTTTTATTGCTGGCCAGCACTTTTTCTTCCAAAATTGAACGCAGTTTATTCATATGCGCCCAGCGCTCTTCTAACTCTTCTTGAGCAATCCTAGCTGCCTCACCAAGACCTACAATTGCTGGAACATTTTCCGTACCAGAACGCAAATTACGCTCCTGACCACCACCGATAATTAGTGGTTGCAGAGGAATAGAAGACTTGCTAATTAACGCCCCAACTCCCATCGGACCACCAAATTTATGAGCAGATATAGAAATAAAATCAACATTCATAGCTGTGATATCAACCTTTATTTTACCCACAGCCTGAACACAATCGCTATGCATCAGGGCACCATTAGCGTGCGCTATATTGGTTATTTCTTCAATTGGTTGAATAACCCCAGTATCATTATTAGCCAGCATTACGGAAACTAGTTTTTTCTTAGCCATAGAAGACTTAAGCTTGTCAGCTAAGTCATCAATGTCTAGAACCCCATTATTATCAACTTTAATCAAAGTGATGTTATCCTTTATTTTGCTGTGAACAAAAATTGAATGATGCTCGGTAGAGGATATAAAAATCTCTCCATCCTGAAAGTTTGACAAAATAAGATTATTTGCCTCTGTTCCGCTTGCTGTAAATGTTACTTGATAATCATTAAATCTATCCCGCTCTACGCCTAATAAAGAAACAATATATTTACGAGAGGATTCAATCAAACCCTTCCCCTTGCGACCATAGGAATGAATAGACGAAGGATTTAACGGTCCTAAATTCATCACATCTTGCATTTTATTTGCAACATCTGGATGTATGTTTGTTGTAGCATTATGATCAAGATATATCTTCATTTATCCACCAACACTAATTTTTCCAGATATTACATCGGCAATAGAGATATTAGAAAAATACGATCTAATATGCGCACCTAGACCTTTCCATAAATCGTGAGTTTGGCAATTAATTCCGTTTTTTCTACAGCTCTTATCCTTTGAACATTTAGTCATTTTTAAATTCTCTTCAACGGCATCTATTATATCAATTAAATTGATTTTATCCGAAGTATCTTTTAAGTAATAACCACCACCTGGTCCCTTTATCGCTATAACCAAATCAGCTTTTTTT
Source organism: Rickettsiaceae bacterium (assembly GCA_029251475.1). Taxonomy (GTDB): domain Bacteria; phylum Pseudomonadota; class Alphaproteobacteria; order Rickettsiales; family Rickettsiaceae; genus Megaera_A. Next base: position 11,622 of record JAQXDF010000026.1, on the reverse strand, counting down.
AATTTTAAAAAAATTTGCTCAAGATAACTAAGAGGTATACCTTGATTTACAGAAATATCAGCCAATTTCATCGGCACAAGAGCATTTTGAGAGGCCACCTCTATTATAGCCATAACTGCATATCTGCTTTTTGTTGTTAACATCATTAGAATATACGTTCAACCTATAGTTGTTTATTAAATGCGATGCTAACTTAACCAACTAAAACAGTCAAGTATTTTTATAACAAAGCAAAATAGGTATCTACCCCGCAAACAGAATATTATTTCTAGTTTAACAATTCATACATTGTTTTGCCGATATCAGACGGTGAAACCGAGACGACTACCCCTGCGCTTTTTAGCGCCTCTATCTTATCTCCAGCAGCCCCTTTTCCACCAGCGATAATTGCCCCCGCATGCCCCATTCTTTTTCCAGGAGGAGCGGTCGTGCCAGCAATAAATCCTACCACGGGCTTACTCGTTTTAGAATCTTTGATAAACCTAGCGGCTTCTTCTTCTGCCGTCCCGCCAATTTCACCAATCATAATAATTGCTTCTGTTTCTGGGTCTTGTATAAACAAATCTAGGCAATCTATGAAATTAGTTCCATTTATCGGGTCACCACCACCAATTCCAACGCACGTAGATTACCCCAATCCCACAGCGGTTGTTTGCGCCACTGCTTCATATGTTAATGTACCAGATCTTGATACTATGCCTATTTTTCCTTTTTTATGAATATGTCCTGGCATAATACCAATTTTACATTCATCCGGAGTGATCACACCAGGGCAATTAGGCCCAACTAATCTGGTGATTGAACCAATTAAGGAGCGCTTGATTTTTAACATATCTAGAACAGGTATACCCTCCGTTATACATACTACAAGCTCTATTTTAGAATCGATCGCCTCCAAAATAGAGTCCGCGGCAAATGCTGGTGGTACATAAATCACGCTTGCGTTTGCTCCAGTTAGATCAACCGCCTCTTGCACCGTGTTAAACACAGGCAGACCTAAATGTTGTTGCCCACCTTTTTCTGGAGTCACTCCTCCAACCATTTTAGTGCCATACGCAATTGCTTGCTCTGAATGAAACGTTCCCTGTGAACCCGAGAAACCTTGGCAAATAACCTTTGTATGTTTGTTTATCAATATTGACATATTTATAGACCTGAATTTATATAGCTTTTACAATTTTATCAGCGGCATCTCCAAGATCCTCAGCAACTATTATCTTTAAACCTGAATTATCTAGGATTTTTTTACCTAATTCAAAATTAGTCCCCGCCAATCTCACAACCAATGGCAGATTAACCCCAACCTCCTTGGCTGCGGCTACTACGCCTTCTGCGATGACATCACAACGCATTATTCCACCAAAAATATTGACTAATATTCCTTTTACTGAACTATCTGAGAGAATAATTTTAAACGCTTCAGTTACGCTCTCTTTACTAGCTCCGCCACCTACATCTAAAAAGTTGGCCGGTTCTGCTCCGTATAATTTGATGATGTCCATAGTCGACATTGCAAGACCAGCTCCGTTAACCATACAGCCAATACTACCATTCATTCTTATATAGTTTAAATCCACCTTTCTGGCACGAATTTCTAAAGGGTCTTCTTCACCTTCATCGCGCAATTCTACTATTTCTGGATGCTTTTCTGCAACCTCTTCAATATCCACGCCACCTTCTGTTGATGCCATTAACGTGATACGACTAGCTGACGTATCAAGAACCACGCTAAAATAATATTCTTTATCTATATTACACCCAGCCTCAATATATACTCTTTTAACCTCTTGGCCAGATGGGCCCGTTTGGTGAGTAACAAGAGTCTTGCCATATAGATCATGAGCTAAAGACATAGCATCTTTTTTGCTACGAGCTATCTTTACGCCGCCAGCCTTTCCTCGTCCGCCCGCATGTATTTGAGCTTTAACAACATAAACATCAGAGTCCAACCCTTGAATTACTCCATCAATATCTGCTTCTTTTAAAGCAACAACACCGTGTGAAGTTGGTACACCATATTTTCTAAGAACCTCTTTAGCCTGATATTCATGTATATTCATCTTATATACCTTTTCCTATTGTTTATTGACCAATAGTTTCAGTCTATAATAAATTTTTATATCAAGTACAGAAAAAACCGATAGCTATTATCTGACTATAATTAATAAATAATAAAAATTGATATTTAAACAATGATTATACTTTTTTCCAAGTGGTAGTTCCGTCTTTTTTATCTTCAATAACTATAGACATTGACAACAACTTATCTCTTATTTCATCTGCAAGGCACCAATTTTTAGCCACCTTAGCCTCTGATCTTTGAGCTATTAGCTGATTTATTTGCTCTGAATTATCAACACCTTGGAACCAGTCTTTAGAAGAAGCGCTCATCAACCCTAAAAACCTAGCGCATACTAGCATGCTCTGTGCCGCTTCTTTCTTTTCTGATTTATCCACTGCTAAATGAGCTTGTTTTGCAAAGTCATTAATTGTTTTTACTGCATTATTGGTATTTAGATCCTCTAAAAGAGATTCTATAAAAACATCCGGAACATCTATCTCTGCAGAAATACTTATATCCTCTACACCCTCCATGGCTCGATACCAATACGATATAGTTTTATGAGCATCATCTATCGCCTTTTCATTATAATCTATTGGTTTGCGATAATGATTACTTAGTAAAAACAACCTAGCTACTTCGCCTTTTACCCCCTTGTTAATTAGGTCCCTAACTGTTATAAAATTCTTCAGTGACTTACTCATTTTTTCACGATTAACTGTTAAAAAGCCATTATGAACCCAGGTTTTTGCAAACTCGCTCCCAGGAAAGGCCGCACAACTCTGAGCAATTTCATTGGTATGATGGGGGAATATAAGGTCAGCACCTCCTCCATGTATATCAAAAGTTTCTCCTAAATATTTATGACTCATAGCAGAACATTCTATATGCCACCCAGGTCTCCCCGTTCCAAACGGACTTTCAAATCTAGAAGATTCATCATCGCTATCCAAAGACGGCTTCCACAAAACAAAATCACATTGATTTTTCTTATCTTCGCTGTTATCTACGCGTACATTTGAAAACATATCTTCAAAAGAACGTCCTGACAACTCTGTGTATTTGGATGATTTTTTTACATCAAAATACACGTGTCCGTTTGTTTTATATGCCATTTTATATTCAAGAAGCCTATCGATAATATCGATCATTTCTTGCACATGATCCGTAGCTTTGGGCTCTATGTTTGGCCTAAGGCACGACAAGTAGTCCATATCCTCGTGAAAATACTCAGTTGTTTTTTGAGTCAGACTGGTAACTGAAATTTTATCTTCCGCCGCTTTTTTAATAATCTTATCATCAATATCTGTTATATTTCTGACGTATAATACTTGATTTTTTCCGTATATTTTTATTAAAATACGGTATAGAATATCATAAACTACAACTGACCTAGCGTTTCCTATATGAGGATGGTCATAAACTGTCGGTCCACAAACATACATTTTTACTAATTTATGATTTGTGGGACTAAAAACTTCTCTTTTTCTTGTAAGTGAGTTGTATAATGTTAAATTCATAGCTTTAAATGATGACGTTGAATTATGTACGCTGAGTATAAAACTTTTAAACAATTTTTTCAACCAAGGAAATAAAAGTAATTTATGGATAAACAACCTGATGAGCTTGTTATTGACCCGGTAGAACAAAAAGTTGCCCTGCAAATGGTGGCTTTTAGTATGATTATAATTGTTGTGATACTGACACTAGTCTCATTTATTCGTATTTACTCTAGCAGAAAAGACAAAGCCCTAAAATTAATGAAGGAGGAGACCGTTCAACTTCAAACCGTTATTACGGATCACTTGAACTACTCTATTTATTTTACCAACATGATTGGCAAGAATATTCAGTCAGCTCCTGATAACCTTAATAGAATACATCTAATTTTAAAAAACCGATTTGTATCCCAAGAATTTAACCATCTTTTTGGATGGAAAAAATATAGCTGGACCGATAAAAACTTCCTAGAATTGGTAACTAGTTCTGTTGGCGTTATCGAAGAACCTAAACATGCTGATTACGTTAAAGAAGCTTTGTCTAATGAAAAATTTATAAATAACGATTCGAGAAATAGGATATCTTTTTACACTAGCTATAACACAACAAAGGGAGCTAGTTTAAAAATAATCGATAGTATTATAGATGATAACAAAGAATATATAGGGTCTGTTGTACTAAGCTACGATATTAATACAATGATACAAAGCTTGAACTCAAGAAAAAACCATCAAAACACCAACTTTGTTATTCTCGACGAAAAATTACAGGTAATAGCGCAGTCCAACGCCTCTATAAATAATGTAATTAATGCCAGTGCAGAATTAGATATTAATTTACAAAAAGCACTTAGGGAGTTACCTAAAAACACCGGCGATAGCACAATAAATGTATCCTACTTTGATATGTTGACCGGCGTGAATTATTTTATCGCCCCTCTCAAAGAGCTTCCCTTTGTTATCATTGTAAATATAAACAATGACGAAATAAGACAGGATATCCTAGATAGTCTAACGAAAAAATTTATAGAAGTTTGTTTATTTGCTTTATTTTCGTTGTTTATAATAATCTCGCTTTATAAAAGAGAAACCTTCTTAAGAACCAAAGCTGAAAAAGCAACTTTAATAGCAAATAATGCTACAAAGGCTAAAACTAACTTTTTGGCTTTTACTGCGCATGAAATCAGATCTCCCTTAGGATTTATTCTTACTGGATCAGAAATAATGACAAATGAGCTAATGGGGAAATTACCAGCAGAATATAAACAATACGCCCATGGCATTAACGGAAACGCTCAAGTTATCTTAGATTTTATAACGGATATACTAGACGAAAGCCAAATTATAGAAGGTAAATTCAAAATCATAAACACTTTGAATAATATTAAAAATATTATAGACGAAGCTATCAAGACCAACCTTACTTGTTATAGCAAAAGACGTGTTAATATAGTTGCGCAACTAGATGACAACCTTCCGTCATTAATTTGCGACCAAAGAAGAATGGCGCAAGTAGTTAGAAACCTTATAAGTAATAGTATAAAATATTCAAACGATGATACAACAATAACAATTACGGGAAAAGTCACTAGAGACGGTTTGGAAATAAAAATAATAGATCAGGGAATTGGTATGTCCGAAGATGAAATACCAATTGCTCTGAGCTCTTATGGCACTATAAACAAAGGCGACTATTCAAATTCTTCTTATGGTCTAGGATTACCTATAGTAAAAATGCTGTTAGATGCACACGATGCTACAATTTCTATTAATAGTTCCAAAGGAACTGGTACTGTTGTCACCATAGTTTTTCCTAAATATAAATTAATTTATAGCGCTGATTAATTATGGAATACGACAAAGAACGTTTTTTTAAAAAAATACAAAAAATTCCACTTTCTATTCCTATAGTTACTTCTCTTATATGTATATATGGTTTTATTTTACTATATTCAGCAGCTGGAGGAAGCCTCACTCCTTGGGCCTCCAAACAAATTACTATTTTTAGTATTTTTATGCCAGTTTCAATCTTTATTGCAATGCTGGATTTAAGGCTAATTTATCGTTATTCTTATGCTTTTTACGCATTAACGCTTCTTCTACTAATAATAGTGGAAATATTTGGTAAATCTGCAATGGGCGCTACGCGCTGGTTAGACTTGGGGGTATTTACTATACAACCATCAGAATTAGTAAAAATATCAGTGGTTTTAATGCTAGCGAGATATTTTCATGATTTTCATAAAGAAAATTTAAGCACTTACAGTATGGTTTTTCCTATTATTGCATCTATTATTCCTATTGCACTAGTAATAAAACAACCTGATTTAGGCACTGGTATGGTAACTCTTATCGTGGTGGTTGTTTTATTTTTTGCGGCAGGAACTAAGTTGATTTACTTCTTATCTTCTGGTGCCCTCGGGTTAATGTCCATGCCCTTAATTTGGTTGATGATGCATAACTACCAGCGCAATAGAGTTTTAACCTTTCTAAACCCAGAAAGAGATCCTTTGGGAGCTGGTTATAATATTATACAGTCTAAGATTGCAATTGGATCTGGAGGGTTATTTGGCAAGGGGCTTTTTAGTGGTACTCAAAGCCAATTAAGCTTTTTACCAGAACATCAAACAGACTTTATTTTTGCATTTCTTACGGAAGAACTAGGTTTTGTAGGCGGAGTTGTACTGCTTTTTTTATACTCAATATTAATAATAAGTTCATTATCCATAGCTATAAACTGCCGTTCTTACTTTGCAAAGCTTATGACTATAGGAATTACTACATTATTTTTTATCCATATATTTATAAATATTTCTATGGTAATGGGGTTGTTACCCGTAGTTGGCATACCTCTACCTCTTGTTTCTTATGGCCGAACAATGATAGTATCTATGTTAATTGGCTTTGGTTTAATTATGAATGCAGCTGTAAATCAGCGTAGTATAGTTTAATTATTATGTTCAAATACATCTCACAATTTTTAATAATCATTGCCGCAAGCCTATATATAGCGCTGCTGTTTTTATTACCTTTTCAGTGGCATAAATTTGGTTTATATAGCGAAATATTTCCTGCCTTTGATTTAATTATCATATACTACTTATGCACTCATAAAAAAATAAAATACTGGCACTTGTTTCTATCAGGGGGGTTTATTGACCAACTATATGGCCTTCCTATAGGGATTAGTTCTTTGATGTTTATATTATCTTATTACGGTTTAAAGCAATTGCGTCGTTGGTTCTTTTTAAAGGACTATATAACCAACATTACCATCTTTAGTTTTTATAGTTTTGTTATTATTTTAAGCAGATATCTAACTGTAACAATTAAAAGCGCTTATTATATTGAGGGAATGTCTATATTATTTTATTTTCTAACCACAATTTTTTCTTATCCTATAATGCGTATTTTAATAGAAAAGCCAATTCAGAAAATTTGTAATTATGTTAGATAAAAGCACAGCAAATAAACAAATAATGACTAGACGCACCTTTGTTATACAAGCGGGAAGCCTAGGTTTGTTATTTGTGCTAGCTAGTCGCATGTTTTATATGCAGTTTATTAAAAAAGATGACTACAAAACCTTATCCGATAAGAATAGCATCAAGATGATCCTTATCCCCCCAAAAAGAGGGGAGATTTTTGATGTAAACAACAAAATTATTGCAAAAAACAACAGTTGTTTTAAATTATTTTTAGACAAAAATGGTAACCCTAATTTTTCCTTAGAAATTGACTTAATCATAAAAATCCTAGAACTTGACTCCGACCAAATAAAAGAAGTTCAAAAAAGAGTTAGAAACGGAGGAGTTCGTGTGCCCGCTATTATCGCGGACTACCTTGATTGGAAGCAAATATCTATAATAGAAGAAAGGAGATCTGAACTAAAATCTGTGTTTATAGATGCAGGATTTACTCGTTATTATCCAATGGATACTTCTATGTCTCATTTGTTGGGATATATGGGGCGCTCTAGAGAAGAGGCAAACTCTCCCAACACAATTGATATGAATTTCAAAGTCGGAAAAACTGGAATTGAAAGATATTACGAAACAGAATTAAAAGGAGAATTTAATTATAAAAGAATTGAAGTAAATGCCTATGGTAAATACGTTAGAGAACTAGCTCCTAGCATCAACACTCCGGGGAAAAATTTATATATTAATATTGATTCTGATTTACAAAAACAAACATCTTCTTACCTTGCACCGAATGGTTGTAGTTCTATTGTAATGGATTGCACCAATGGAAATTTGCTAATTTGCAACTCTATGCCGACATTTGACCCCAATCAATTTGTTCACCTTTCTGCAAAATACTGGAATAGCCTGATTAATAATCCCTACAAACCTCTAATTGATAAAACTATAAAAAGTCTTTATCCACCTGGGTCTATTTTTAAAATCATTACCGCCTTAGCCGCCTTAGAAGAGGGAATAAAACCAGAAACTAAAATTTTATGCACAGGAAAGGCCGTTCTTGGAGGTAATAAGTTCAGATGTGCAAAACGTTCTGGCCATGGATATCTGAATATGGTTGATGCTATAAAATACTCATGCAACACTTATATTTATAGTATTGCTCAGCAAATAGGCCCCTATAAAATAATTGAAGTTGCAAAGAAATTTGGTCTAGGTAAACTTACTAATATTGACCTGCCAGGTGAATTAGCGGGTTTTGTTCCATCTCCCGAATGGAAAAAGAAAAAACATAATAGTAAATGGCAATTAGGAGATACCTTAAACCTATCTATAGGACAAGGCTTTTTACTTACAACTCCAATACAGCTAACAAGAATGATTGCGGCTATTGCTAGTGATGGAAAACTCTTTACTCCACAAATAGCCCAGCTACCTCCTAGTTATACTAGGATTGATATTCAGCAAAAAAACATAGATATAATTAAAACAGCTTTATATCATGCTATTAACAGCTCTGGAGGCACCGGCTATAGAAGTCGTATAAATTACAACTCCATAAAAATGTCTGGTAAAACAGGAACTTCTCAGGTGAGAGGAAAAAAGAACACTGACGACAATCTAAATAGTCTTAATATCAGTTGGCTTAACCGAAATCACGCTATATTTTCTGGATATGCTCCATCAGATAAACCTAAATTTGCCATTACTGTTTATTATGATCATGGTGGTGGAGGCGGAACTTCTGCTGCTCCTATTGCAAAGAAAATTATGACTGATGTTCTAAAAAAATATTTATAGTTTTTGGTACCTCTGGCCGGACTTGAACCGGCACGCCCGAAAGCAACAGATTTTGAATCTGTCGTGTCTACCATTCCACCACAGAGGCATGTAATAGGGGAAAACCAGCGTTTAAGCTGTAAAGTCTTTTACCATATAAAGTTGTTTTTTGTCAATTTCTTTCTAATAAAACAAAAGCTAGATCTCGATCATGGCTTATTATTATTTTATAAATAAGATGCAAAATACCACTTATTCAAATGGCTTTACAACGACTAATATTACTATAAAAACCATCAAAATAGTTGGTAATTCATTTATTATTTTATAAAACTTTGCAGAATATTTATTCTTTCCGTTAGCAAAGTCCTTTCTACATTTTGCAAGAAAACCATGACATGCAGTTAATAATAAAACTGATAGCATTTTGAGATGAAACCAAATTCCTAAGGCAACAAATCCATAAATATAAGCAGTTAGTAAACCAAAGAAATAAGTCAGCAACATAGCCGGATTCATGATTATTCTAAGCAAACGCCTTTCCATGACTTTAAACATTTCATCCATATCTGATCCAGACTTTGCCTTGGTATGATACATAAACAATCTTGGTAAATATAGCATACCAGCCATCCACGACATAACTGCAATTATATGAATTGATTTATACCACAAAAAATAATCTTCCATTGCTACTCTTAATTTGCTTTATATTTATCTTGCTATTTCCTTCAAAATCTATTTAAAAGTTAAACCCTACACGGGCAACTTTTGCTATATGACGGGCATATTCTTTTCATTTCATTCGATAATAAAAAACTCCCCCCTTCTTGGCTAGCTTTTATTATTATGTTTTCCAAAGATTTGATGAATAGCTCATTAACACTAAGGGTTGGAATACGGATATAATTAATACCAGATTCGTCCGCTATTTCTTTATACTCAACATCTAACTCTACTAATGTTTCTACGTGCTCACTAACAAAAGCAATTGGAACAATAATTAATTCCTTTTTCTGCTCCGATGCTATCTTGATCTCATCTTCAGTATTTGGACCAATCCATTTCAATGGACCTACTTTACTTTGATAGCTTACCTTATAGTCCAAGTTATCTTGCCCCAATTTAGCCACTACGGAGCTCACTGTGGACTCTATTTGCCATTGATAAGGGTCGCCTGCGTTAATTACATTCTCTGGTAACCCGTGGGCTGAAAACAAGATTCTGTAGTTGTCTTTGTTTTTTACTTTTTTTATGCCTTTTTGAATAAGATCAACATGAGATTTTATAAAACTATCTTCTTTCGGGTAACAACAAATGGTTTTACGAGTGGCGTTTATTTTATTTTTCTTTAGAGCCTCAATAAAATCCTCTATTGATGAACCCGATGTAGTTGTTGAAAATTGAGGGTAAAGAGGAAGTAAAATAACCTCTGTTGGATTATATGATTCTATTTTTTTTACTATTTCAGAAGACATAGGGTGCCAATGGCGCATACACATAAAAATCTCAAAATCTGATTTTATGTGTGTTTTTAATGTTTTTTTTAAAGCATCTATTTGTTTTTGAGTCTCTGGTACTATAGGAGATCTACCACCTATTTGTTTGTATATTTCTTTTGCCAAAGATTCTCTCCTAAAAGAGATTATCCAAGCTATGAAATATCTAAAAAAAGATGGGAGTTTTATAATGTATTTATCAAAAAACAAATTAAATAAAAATGGCTTCACCGCCTCTAATTTATCTGGCCCACCAAGATTAAATAATACTATGGCTATCTTTTTATTTGGAGTAATTTCTGACATAATTAACAAGATACTCTACATTTTCAACTGGCGTAGTTGTTAATATACCATGACCTAAGTTAAATACAAAGTTTTCTTTGTCCATTACCGATAAAATATCATCAACTGCTCTTGCTATGTTTTGTTTATCCCCAAGAAGAATGACTGGGTCTAAATTACCTTGAACTACTAATTTTTTTTGCCATCTATGCATTTCTGATACTGGAGTAAATTGGTCAACTCCAATTCCATCTATTCCTGTTGAATCAATATATTTATCATACTTAAATCCACTTCCCTTAGGAAAACCAATGATTGGTACATCAGGGAATTTATTTTTTAATTCTGAAACTATTTTTATAGTTGGATTAATAACAAACTCTTCATATTGATAGCCATTTAACATGCCTGACCAAGAATCAAATAACTGGATTATTTCAGCACCAGCATCAATTTGTCCTGATAAATAGGTGATCGTTTTTTCGGCTATAAGATTAATTAGTTTTTTAGCCGTATCTTCTTGGTTATATAAGAAATTTTTACTGGTTGAAAAATCTTGCTTCCCCCTTCCCTCCAACATGTAACTAACTACTGTCCATGGACTTCCTGCAAAACCTATCAAAGAAGTGTTTTGTGGTAGTTGCGCTTTTACCTTGCTTACCGTGTCATAAATATTATTTATTTTGCCAGAAAAATTCTCTTTTAATAAGGAAAAATCTTTTTCTGATTCAAATTTTCTTAAAACTGGCCCTTCTCCTTGTTTGAATTCTACATCCCACCCAAGGGCATGAGGTAGCACTAAAATATCGGAAAATATAATAGATGCATCAAAACCAAATCTTTTAATGGGCTGTAATGTTACTTCAGAAGCTTTGTCTGAATCGTAGCATAGATCTAAGAAGTTACCCATTCCTTTTCTTATCTCTCTATATTCTGACATATACCTACCAGCTTGTCTCATAAGCCAAATAGGAGTCTCTTTATTGGTTTTTTGAAAAGTTTTTTTGAGGTTACTCATAGAATTATCTCATTTATCATCTAATAATATATAAATATATATATATTTATATTAGTAT
>JAQXDF010000023.1 GCA_029251475.1 Rickettsiaceae bacterium | reverse complement strand
ACTACAGTTAACTTTAGTGAGCTGGTTAAAGACCGTGTTAAAACTTGTAGGAATGTATATCTTCAAGGTAAGAAGCTGAGCTTTAAGCTAGTTATAGATCCTGAAATAATGATTTCCGTTGATCCAAACTATATGCGCCAAGTAGTGGATAATTTGGTGATTAATGCCATCAACTTTAGTGAAGAAGGAACTATTGAAGTCAGCGTTCAGAAGCAACAAAAATCACTAACATTCACTATCATGGACCAGGGTATAGGCATTCCACAAAATGATATTTACGACGTTTTCACGCCTTTTAAGATGGGTTCAAACACCGAGTCCAAAGTAGAAGGTCGTGGTGTTGGACTAGCCTTGTGTAAATCCGTTATCGAAGCTCATGATGGGGTTATAAAAGCTGATAGCAAAGGACGCGGCGCTATCTTCACCTTCACCCTGCCACTATAAGCATACGTATTCAGGAGGGGCTATAACTCCTCCTGAACAATCTATTCTCCAACTCACCCTTACTCAACTTAGATAATCCATAATTTACTAGAGATTTCACAGGACTATACTTTAATTAAAGAAGTAAATAGTTGATTTGTTACTACAAAAGAGCGCTAAGGTTGATGCTAGACTTGTACCTCTAAATACAGATTTGGGCGCAGCAAATGACGCTGTAAGAGATGCCTCTTTGTCAAGTTTTGTGCATGAAAATTCTTCTAACTCGGTCTCATTTGAAAGCCATTTGATTGGTGCAGAAGATCACACGGTTCATACCAGTGATACTGGGGAATAAACCAATAATTTTTTGGATATACTATATAGAACAAAACGAACACTAATAAGGCAATAGTATAGTAGAATATATTATATACTATCGCCTTATAAATCCGAAATTACTTATTCATTTTTGTTATAATTTTTTGTAAAAATGGACAAAATAATAGGAACATTAATGCCAGTAATGTATTAAATTTTGCTATGCTCCAAAATCCATCTTTGTATACTTGTAAGGATACTAACGGGTCAACAATTCCTTCCATTGATGGAACAGAAATAAATTCAGCCAGCCATATACCCATTAAATTAGCAATAGCCATGGATAAGAATAGAATGCCCATAATAAAACCACGCATGTTTTTAGGAGCTAATAGAGTTACCTGAGACTGTACAAATGGAGCGATACAGACTTCTCCAAGCCCAATAAACGCACTACCTAATACTAAATAGATATATTCAACTTTTCCACTGCTAGCCGCATTTTCACACCCAAACCAAAAAGTACCAAATGCAAGTGCCATAGTAAGTAAGCCGAAAGCAAAACGTGCAAGCATAAATCTTGGTGGTATGTTCACGAGGCTTATTATGTATCCAAGAAGAACAATAGATAGAGGATTAATTGCTTGTGAAGCTGCAGCAGGGATATACAATCCAAAAACTACATCCTCAACATTTCTGCTTGTGAATAACGCTATTAAAGAACCTAGCTGCATTTCAAGCGCAAAAAATAATAGTTGGAAAATAATCAATATTCCAAGTGTAATAAAATTTCTACGTTGATCTGAAGGAGAGTTATATAGTATATAACCCATCACAGATATAATGAAAATTATAGACAGTTCAGTTATATTAGTTTGGCCATCGCTTAAAGGCAGGGCCCATGCCGCCGCTCCAGACAAGATAAAACATCCAATCATTATTAGAGCAAATGGACTAAGGCCAAAAAATCTCTTTTTATGTAGATTAACAATAGGGGAGTCCCCTTTGTTAAAGAAAAGCTTTTGGTTGCATGAAAAAACTACTAATCCAATAAACATTCCAATTCCAGCTAGACCAAATCCGTAGTGCCAGCCAAAATTATGAGCCACGTAGGCGCAAGAGATACTTGCTGCAAATGCTCCTAAATTTACGCCTACATAGAATAGCGTAAAGCCACGATCTTGATTTGAAGAATGCTCGTCGTTTGCATAGCATATGCCTAGCAAATTCGTTACGTTTCCTTTAAATAAACCAGTTCCAACGGCAATCAGACCTAAGCCCACAAAAATTAGATCTGGGTTGATTAATGTAAAACTCATTAGTAAGTGGCCAAGGGTTATTGTGATACCACCTATAAAAACCATGTTTTTAAACCCCATTAGTCTGTCTGCTATATATCCACCAAGGATTGGTGAAGCATAGCCAATAGCAGCAAATGTGGAGTATATGGATATAGATTTTTTATCAGAGAACCCGAGCTCATTGACTAAATACAATGTCAAAAGAGCGCGCATACCGTAATAACTGAACCTTTCCCATAATTCTGTGAAAAATAGTACGATTAGAAATTTTGGAAATCTTGTGTTTATTCCTAAATCTTCATAAGGATCTACGGATGCAACGTTAGCGTTTTTATTATTCATGGTTGTTTCGTTTTTTATACTTATATTATTCATTTCATAAGAAAAGTCCCCAGCTTTAATAGACTGAGGACTCAAAGTTCTAAATTAATAAAATGATGCTTATAATTTACAGCTTGTACTGTACATTAGCTTTTTCAGCTAATTTAGCTACATAGGCTTCAATTGCATCACTTGATAATTTACCTCTAATTTCTCTTTCTACTTCTTCTTTTGATGGTATTTTGATATCCCTGATATCTAATACTCTGATAATATGCCACCCAAACTGAGATTTAACTGGATCAGAAATTTCATCTTTTTTCATTGAAAAAGCTTTGCTTTCATATTCTGGCACTAGCTGACCTTTTCTTGTGTAGGCAAGTTCACCGCCATTGGCTTTAGATCCTTCATCCTTAGAAAATTCTTTAACTAATTCTTCAAACTTACTCCCTTTGTTTAGTTTCTTTTTGATTTCCTTAGATTTCTCTTCTGTGTCTACAAGAATATGACTTGTCTTGATTTCTTTTTGACCTTTTAGTTTTTCTGCAATTTTAGTGTATTCAGCGTCAATCATTGCATCAGTTACAGCTGTTTTTAAATAATTTTCTATAAACTCCTGTTGCAATAATTGGCTTGCTGCAGTTTTCATTTTTTCTTTAAATGATGTTGAGTTTCGAATGCCTGACTTTTCTGCTTCTTTTTCAAGAAGTTTTTGATGTATATAAGTTTTTACTAGCATTTCCTGAAGGTTTTTATCAAATTCAGAAAACTTTTTGTCGGAAGGATTGCCTTGTGCTGCAAGCATTGGACCAAACTGAGTCATAACATCTGTAGAAGTGACGTCACCACCAATATAAGTTGCAACAACATCTTTTTTATTTGATGCTTCTGTAGTAGCCTCATTATTATTTGCAAAGGCAGAACTCAAGATTGAACTTGTAGATAGTGTGGCGGATAAAAAAACAATTGCTAATTTTCTCATAATTTTTATTATACCTTAATATATTAATTTTATATGTAATATACTTTGTAGAAGCTCATTGAAATAATGTCAATGTCTATCTATAAATTGTTTGAACTTTTAGTAAAAAGTACTATCTTATATAAGACAATATTTCAACAATCAATGGATTTAATTTAGCTCAATGTTCTTATCCCTCACCAAAATTTTTGGTACAGCCAATGATCGTATAATCAAAAAATTGCAGAAAGAAGTGCAAATAATCAACTCTCTTGAAGTGTCTGTTCAACAGTTAACGGACGAGGAGCTGAGAAGAAAAACAGATTATTTCCGTCAAAAGCTACTAAATGGTCAAACTCTAGATGATATTACGCATGAAGCCTTTGCTACAGTGCGTGAAGCCGCTAAAAGAGTAATAGGCCAGAGGCACTATGATGTACAGATGATTGGTGGTTTGATCTTGCATAGAGGCATGATCACAGAGATGCGTACAGGTGAAGGAAAAACTCTTGTTTCCACTCTTCCGGCTTATCTAAACGCTCTTACTGGCAAAGGCGTGCATATGGTTACAATTAACGATTATTTAGCTAAGCGTGACTCGGATTGGATGGGGAAAATTTTCAAGTTCCTAGGTTTGACTGTTTCGTGTATAGAAAGTTCTATGGATGATAAAGAGCGTAAAGATGCCTATGAATGCGATATAACTTATGCCACAAACAATGAACTAGGATTTGACTATCTTAGGGATAATATGAAGTTTACCTCCGAGTCTAAAGCTCAGCGTGCATTTAATTATGCAATTATTGATGAAGTAGACTCAATTTTAATTGATGAAGCTAGAACTCCTCTTATTATCTCTGGCCCAGTTGATGAAAGCACGGACCTATATGAAAAAATCAATTCTTTGATAGTTAAGTTGGTAGCAACTGACTATGAAATTGATGAAAAGGTAAAATCTGTAACTCTTACAGAAGAAGGTATTACTCGTATGGAGTCAATGCTAGCTCAGAATAAAATGATTTTACCAGAGTCGAGTCTTTATGATTTTGATAATCTATCCCTAGTGCACTATATTAATCAGGCACTAAGAGCTCATTTTATTTTTACAAATGATGTGGATTATCTAATCAATGACAGAAGAGTCATGATCATTGATGAATTTACTGGTAGAGTTATGGAAGGAAGGCGCTATTCAGATGGTCTTCACCAAGCACTAGAGGCTAAAGAGCTATTACCTATTCAGAATGAAAACCAAACCTTGGCTTCTATTACATTTCAAAATTACTTTAGAATGTACCCTAAGCTATCTGGTATGACTGGTACAGCAATGACAGAGGCTGGTGAATTAAAAGATATTTATAATTTAGATGTAGTATCTGTTCCAACTCATAACAAAGTTACCAGAAGCGATCTTGATGATGCTATATACGGTACTATTTCAGAAAAATATTCAGCAATAATCGAACTTATACAAGATTGTTATAAACGTGGGCAGCCGGTATTGATTGGAACTGTTAGTATTGAAAAATCAGAAGAGATTTCAAAATCACTTACTAAAAACAAAATTAAACATAATATTCTTAACGCTAAAATGCACGAGAAAGAGGCGCATGTCATTGCCCAAGCGGGGCGCTATGGAGCTGTTACTATTGCTACTAATATGGCTGGCCGTGGTACAGACATTATGCTTGGTGGTAATCCAGATATGATCATTGATGATCTGGACAAATCTTTAGATAATAAAGCTTTGCAGAAAGAAGAAGAGCGTATTAAGTCGGAAATAAAGGCAGAGAAAGCGAAAGTAATTGAAGCTGGTGGATTGTATGTTATTGGTACGGAGCGTCATGAAAGTCGTCGTATTGATAACCAGTTACGAGGTAGATCTGGCAGGCAAGGTGATCCAGGCTCAACTAGGTTTTTCCTATCTTTAGAAGATGATTTAATGAGAATTTTTGCTTCGGAAAGAATTTCAGGAGTGTTACGCACGTTAGGTCTAAAGGATGGAGAGGCTATCCATCATCCAATGATTAGTCGTTCATTAGAAAAAGCTCAACAAAAAGTTGAAGGACATAACTACGAGATTCGTAAGAATTTGTTGAAGTTTGATGATGTTATGAGCGACCAACGTAAAATCATATACGAGCAAAGAAATGAAATTATAGCTTCAGACGAGGTTGATAGTTTTGTTGACAGCATGACGGCACAATTTAGCTCCTATTTGGTGAAGCAGTTTATTGATTCAAATATGCTCAGAGAAGATTGGGGGCTCGAAGAGTTGCACTCTGAAATCCATAGAACTATGTCAATAGAATGGCCGGTGGAAGAAATATCTGCAATCGAAGGTGTTGAAGAAGAAATAGCTAACGCATTATATGAAAAAGCTTCGGATCTATATGAACAAAAGGTTGCTAGCTATGGCAAAGATATTATGCAGTCAGCTTCCAAGTACCTCCTGATTACAACTCTTGATCAGGTTTGGAAAGAGCATCTACATAATTTAGATCATTTACGCCAAGGAATTTCTCTGCGTGCATATGGCCAAAAAGATCCATTAAACGAATATAAGCGCGAGGCTTTTGGTTTATTTGAGACTATGCTAGATAATCTTAGAGAACTTTTTGTTCAGCGCATATGCTTCTTGCATATTGATCCAGAGCATGCCAAAAGTGAATCTATGGCTCTTCAAAATAAGAAGTTGCAATCAATGAGCTCTGGCCGCAATGACCCAGCTTTGTAGAAATATAATACAGGAACCGAAACAGCTGTAAAAAACAGCCCCTTTAAAGTTATGGTAAACCCTGCAAACAGAGATCCTAAAAACCCAGAAAGCTGGGGAAAGATATCAAGAAATGAAGTTTGCCCATGTGGTTCAGGAAAAAAGTATAAACATTGTCATGGAATGGAAGGTTAATAAGTGATTATGAAAAAACCAATAATCGGTATTACTTTAGATCTAGCAACAGATTCAGATAAATATTCTTATTCTTGGCGCCCTTGGTATGCTTTGAGGCGTGATTATTCTAATATGGTCACGAAATTTGGTGGAATACCGTTATTTCTACCTTGCTGCGCTGATATAAATGAACTTCTTGATGTTGTTGATGGTTTAATAATCCCTGGCTGCGATGAGGATATAAATCCTAAATTTTATGGACAGGAAATTACATCTGATAAAATCAAGATCAATGATGAAAGGGCAAATTTCGAGCTTAATCTGACTAAAGAAGCTATTAAGCGCAATATGCCAGTTTTCGGTATATGTAATGGTTTGCAGGTGATTAATGTTGTGCTTGGCGGAACTTTGATTCAGCATATACCAGACACTCATTCCAGTCATATTAATCACGAGCAACCAGCTCCAAAACATGTTCCAACACATCCTATTATTATAGAAAAAGATACGTTGCTAGCTAGTTTATCGGACTCTTCTATTGTTGATATAAATACAACTCATCACCAGGCGATTGACAAAGTTGCCGATGGATTGAAAATATCGGCCAAAGCACCCGATGGGATTATTGAAGCTGTTGAGTCACCTGATCATAGATTTCTTGTTGGAGTTCAGTGGCATTCAGAATATCAAAACACTGAATTAGATGCTAGATTATTTAAAAGATTAATTGAAGAAAGTAAAAAAACTGTATAGAGTTATTATAGGATCACTAAGTTTTTCAGCGAAGCCGAAAATCAGTGGTTAATATAATCAAATTTAGTATTTTTATGTATCCTATCGTAAGATTAAGACGTAACAGACGTACAAACTGGTTAAGAGACTTAACGGCTGAAACGCAATTATCTCCAGAAAACTTGATTCTTCCAATCTTTGTTGTAGAGGGAGAGAATCAAAAACAACCTATTAAAACCATGCCTGGTGTGTTTCGCCAATCTATAGATCAAGTATTACTTACTGCAAAAGAAGCTGAGGCAAAGGGTATCAAAGCCATCGCTCTTTTTCCATCGATTGATCCTAGTTTGAAATCAGAAAGTGCAGACGAGGCTTACAATCTAGATAATCTGATTTGCCGGGCTGTACGCACGATAAAGAATGCTAATTTATCTATTGGCGTGATATGCGATGTTGCGCTAGATCCATACACTATACATGGCCATGATGGAATATTAATAGATGGTGATGTCGATAATGATGAAACGATTGAAGCTCTTTCAAATCAGGCCTTGGTCCTAGCAAAATCCGGTGTGGATATTATTGCTCCATCTGACATGATGGATGGTAGAATTATGATAATTCGTGAAGATCTTGATGAAGCTGGATTTAGTAATGTGAATATTCTTGCTTATGCAGCAAAATATAATTCTAGCTTTTATGGGCCATTTAGAGAGGCAGTAGGTAGCGATAAGAGCCAATATCTTTGCAAGGCAACTTATCAGATGGATATACGCAACACGAAAGAAGCCATCAGAGAAATTGAGCAAGATATAGAAGAAGGAGCTGATATGGTTATGGTTAAACCAGGCATGCCTTTCTTAGATGTGATAAATGAAGCATCTCGTAATTTTCAGGTTCCAATTCTTGCCTATCAGGTAAGTGGTGAATATGCGATGATCAAATTCGCTGCAGAAAACGGTGCGTTAAATTGGGATAGAGCTATTCTTGAGTCTTTAATATCATTTAAGCGCGCAGGAGCTTCGGCAATATTTACATATGCAGCCTTAGAAGTTGCTGATCTACTAACTAAATCAAAAAAATAAATATGAGCGACAACTATACTGCGCAAAACAGAATTACAAAAATAGTTATTTTCCTAAGCATTATTATTGCAGCCCTGTCTGTATATATTCTAGTTACAGTAGATCTACCTAATAAGCCACTAGCAGGACAAGGGGGCATAGAAGGCAATGATGCAAATATAGGCGGTGAGTTTGTACTTACTGATCATAATGGCAATGAATTTAATAGCGACATGATGAAGGGGAAATTAAGCTTGATCTATTTTGGGTTCACCTATTGTCCAGATATTTGCCCCACATCTTTACAAAAACTGACTCAGGTTTTATCGACATTAGATAAGTACCAAATTGAGGTTATGCCAATATTTATCACCATTGATCCATCCAGAGATAAACCAGCTTTGTTAAAGGAATATCTTGGCCATTTTCATCCAAATTTACTTGGCCTAACTGGTTCTGAAGAGCAAATTAAGGAGGTCGCTGATTTATACAAGGTGTTTTATGCTAAAGCAGAAGATGATTCTACTGATAAGGACAAATATATGCTCGATCATACGTCCTTCGTTTATTTGATGGATAAAAATGGTAAATACATGAAGCATTTTTATATGAGCTCAACACCAGAAGAGATGATTGAATATATTCGTATTCATAAGTAGTAGTACTGATGATTTGATGAAGATATTAGAAAAAAATAATATTAGTTTATTTGGTCAGCTGGGAAAAGATTGGATTTTAGGTCTTAATAAAATAATCAATGACCTATCTATTTTGTGGGAGCTATCTAGAGTAGAGCCAGTATCTAATATGAGCTGGAATTATGTTGCAAAGGCTGATTCCAAGAAATATGGCCCTGTTTGTATAAAAATTAGTATTGATTCCAAACTAATATCTGATGAAATTCAAGCCATAGAGCATTTTAATGGCAGGGGCATGGTCAAAATGCTCGATTATAATAAAGAACATAATGCTCTATTATTGAAACAAGATTCTCCGGGCCAATCACTTAAAAATATCGATATAGAAAATACTGAGCAGCAAATCAACAATTATTCCTCCTTAGTGAAGAAGCTAAATTCTGCTCCAAATAATAAACATAATTGTTTAAAGAATGTAAGAGATTGGCTTACGGTATTTGATAGAATTCTTACAAATAAATTACCAGCAGGATTGGTGGATAGAGCCAAAAGTTTGAGCAATAAGTTGTTATCACTAAAGCATCCCGAATATATTTTGCACGGAGACCTTCATCTAGATAATATTATTTCAGATGAGGATGGATATATAGCGATTGATCCCAAAGGCATTGTTGGTCCTATTGAGTTTGAAGTTGCCTGCTTTGATTTCGCAAACTACCAAGAATCTTCACAAGATATAGATGTGCGTAAAGTATTTTTTCGAAAGCTGGAATTGCTTAGTCTCGGGCTAAATCTTGACCAAGAAGTTTTAAAGGATTGGGTGTTTGTCCGCCTGGTACTGGGCGCATGTTGGATGATTGAGGATAATAATCAAGATGATATGTTTTTAAAGCGCTTAAAGTCTATTTTTCAGATAGAGCTATAGTATACTAACAAAATAACTTGTTATTATTTAATGGGAGGTAATTTTAGCTGCCCATCATTAGTCATTTTATCCAAGATATAGTTCTGTATTTTTTCAAAAGCTCTATTTTCAATTTGGCGAATTCGTTCTTTTGAAACTTTATATTCATTACTTAAGCTGTCTAGAGTATCTGGAGATGATTTTAATTTTCTAGCTATTAGTATTTTTACCTCACGCTCATTTAGAACGCTCATGGCATCAGACAAAACTTTTCTTTGATTGTTCAGGAGCTGATTGCTAGATAAAGTGTCTTCTTGAGATGATCTTGTTTCGACAAGCAAATCAATCATCTCGTTGCTAGCATCATCATTTTGATCGATTGTACGGTTTAGTGATATATCAGAGCCAGAAAGTCTCTGGTCCATCTCTCCAACCTCTTTAACGCTAACGCCTAGCTCTTCTGCTATTTCCTGGTAATCATCCGCGGTGATTGATCTTGAGTAATTATTTCTAAGTTTATTTTTAATTTTTCTCAAGCTAAAGAATAATTTTTTCTGAGCAGAAGTTGTACCAATTTTTACTAATGACCAAGATTTCAGAACATATTCTTGTATGGAGGCTTTGATCCACCACATAGCATATGTCGACAATCGATGGCCTAAATCAGGGTCATATTTTTTCACGGCTTGCATTAACCCAATATTACCTTCGGAGACTAATTCAGCAATAGGCAGGCCATAATTTTTATATTTCATGGCTATTTTTACAACAAGCTTTAGGTGGCTGCTAACTAATTGATGAGCGGCATTTAAGTCATGTTCTTCAAGATAGGCTTTAGCTAATAAAAACTCATCTTCCTGACTAAGGGAAGGGATGTTATTAATTTCACGTAAATAATTACTAAAACCAGAGCTCGTGCTGATTGCAGGTAGATTTGTTAAATCTGACATAATAATCACCTATTAAAATTAAAACATTATTGCTTTAATCTATGTATTATACCATGAAAATACAAGACTATCAACAATAGTAAACACTTCTTAATTAATCTAAGCTTAATTCTTGAAAGCTGATAGCAAGTATTTCATATGCTTTTCCGCTTTTTGGAGTTTGAACTTCTACTATATCACCAACTGATTTGCCTATTAAGGCTTTGGCTAGAGGAGATTGTGTTGAAATTCTATTTTTTCTGATGTCAGCTTCATATTCGCCAACTACATGATAGGTATATTCTTCTTCTGTAGCATCATCAATTAATTTGACGGTAGCTCCGAACTTAACGCTATCATTTGAAAATTTCAAAGAATCAATGATCTCTGATCTAGAGAATTTACTTTCAAGGTCAAGTATTCTACCTTCTATGAAACTTTGCTTTTCCCTGGCTGCATGGTACTCAGCATTTTCTGATAAATCACCAAATTCTCTTGCAGTTGAAATGCTTTCAATTACAGCAGGACGTTCCACATATTTTAAATGTTTGATTTCTGATTCTAGTTTCTTGTGTCCTTGCGGAGTAATTGGAAATTTGACCATAAGTAATGTCTTGTTTATATTAAGATATGGAGTATATTTATACTCGTGTAATTTGTCAAATTTAGCTTAAATAATTTATTATGGATAGTAAGATATTAAACTTTGAAATCAAACGCAAACTATTTCATCTTTGTAGTATTATCATTCCGATTTTCTATATAGCTGCATCTAAGTTTGCTATGTGCATGATGCTAGCTATTATTACAGGAGCTACTCTTTTCTTAGATATATCTAGGCATCATAATATAAAAATTCAAGAGTGGGTGGAAAAATTTCTTGGAAAATTTTTACGCACAAAAGAGGCTAGTGGTAACCGTGTTTTAAGTGGATCTAGTTATATGGCAACTGGATTTTTAATAAGTTGTATACTTTTTCCAAAGAGTTTAGCAATTACTTCATGGCTTGTATTAATAATATCTGATAGCGTTGCAGCTATCATAGGCATGAAGTTTGGATCGCCGCTTTTTAATGGAAAATCTTATGAAGGGGCAGTTGCATTTTTTGTATCAACATTTTTGATAAGCATAATGTGCTATATTGCGATCGATCTTAGAACTAGTTTTTTTATTATCATTATGAGTTCGCTTTTAACCAGTTTGGTTGAGTTTTTTTCAGAGCAAATAAAAATAAACGATAATTTATCTATTCCCTTAACCTACGGCTTTTCCACAGTAATTTTATTGTTTATCCTGTAATAATATGCGAATTTCATTAGAGTTTTATAATCATATTCGAGAAAATGTACGTGTATCTGACATAGTGCGTCAAAGGGTAATGCTCACCAAAAAAGGCGGAGAATATCTTGGTGTATGTCCTTTTCATAATGAAAAATCTCCGTCTTTTACGGTCAATGATGCTAAAAGATTTTATCATTGCTTTGGATGTAGCGCGCATGGTGATGTAATACGCTTTGTATCAGAAACAAATGGTATCAGCTATAAGGAAGCTGCAGTCAAGATTGCAGGGGATAATGGTATTGAACTACCTAAATTAACTAAAGCCGAAGAGCAAAGATACGAAGAAACAGATCATATTTATAAAATATTAGATCTGGCGATGCAATTTTTTGCTAGTAACTTAACCAATGATATACAAAAATATCTTATTCAAAGAGGCTTAAAGGAAGAATCTATCAAGGATTTTGCTATTGGTTATGCGCCAGGAAACGGAGCTTTGGAGCGTTTCTTTGAAAATAAATCTATTCCCTTGAAAGATTTATTGAAAGCGGGCTTAGTGGGACGTAAAGAAGATGGTAGAATATACGAGATCTTCAACAAAAGAATCATGTTCCCTATAAAGAACATATATAACAAAGTTGTAGGATTTGGAGGTAGAGCAGTTGGCGATAATATGCCTAAATACATAAACTCTCCAGAGACTATAGTTTTTAAAAAAGGCGAAACTATGTATGGTGAAAATATAGCCACGGGTCATGCATATAAAGATAACTATTCCATTGTGGTAGAGGGATATATGGATGTTATTGCTTTGCATCAAGCTGGGTTTAAGCAAGCTGTTGCAAGTCTTGGTACTTCTGTAACAGATAAGCACATACAAAAGTTATGGCGCTCAGGGGATGAAATTGTTGCTTGTCTAGATGGTGATAATGCAGGAATTAGAGCTAGTGTCAGATTAATTGATATGGCTCTACCAAATATTGAAGCTAATAAAATAATTTCATTTGTTGAACTGCCATCTGGCCTAGATCCAGATGATTTAATTAAAAGCAGTGGGTCTCAAGCTTTTAGTAAAATTCTATCACAACGCCTTGGCTTATCAGAAATGATATGGAAATATGAATATGAAGGTAAAAATTTTAAAACCGCAGAATCAAAGACCATCTTAGAGCAAAAATTGCGTGAATATTGTAAACAGATTCAAGATAAATCTCTTCAAGCTAATTTCAGCCAATACTTTAAAGATATGGTGTGGAATAATTTGGTTAAGAAGAAATCTTCTGCAAATAACCAAGCCGTACTAAGCAAAGAATTAATATCAGCAAAACAATATTCAGAAATAGAAGTGTTGGAACATTCTATATGTGCGTTTTTAACTCAGTATCCAGATGTTTTAAGTTCGCCAGATCATAGGAATGATCTTTCTGAAATTCAACTAGAAAATAAGAGTTTAAGCGACTATAAAGATAATCTTTTGGATATAACCGAGGGTTTACAAGATCTATCTACTAACCAGATTGAAGGCCAAATAAAAAGTAGTAGCTTTTATGATACTTATTTATTATTATCATCACCTGATGTTCGGTTTTTAGATTTAGCTTTTTTGAATAAAAAAAGCGTAGATTCTGGGCAGGTCTTTGGTTGGTTGTGTAAAAAACATTATTTATTACTTTTAAAGCAAGAATATATGAACGCATTAAAAAGGAACGCAGATGATTCGCAATCAAAATCCATTTCATACCTCCAGGAGATTCAAAAAGTTTCCAAAGAGCTTAGCCAATTAAGTGATTATTTTATAAATAATTAATCGATATATTTTTATTGAGCAATAAACCTATGACAAAAACAAAAGATACCATATCAAAAGAAGATTCCAAAAACCTAGACAATTTAGTTATAGAAGGGAAGAAAAAGGGATTTGTAACATATGATCAATTAAACAAATCTATCTCTGCAACAAAAAAACTTTCCGTAGATGAGCTAGAAAATGCAATTTCAAAATTTTCTGAGGCTGGAATTGATATCATTGAAGATGAGGCTGAAGATATTAAGCTTGATATTAATATTAATGAAGAGCTAACGGTGTCAAGTCGCTCCTCAGATTTTGATGAAGAAGATAGTTCAAACGAGACAGCTTCTGAAGAAAACTTAGGATCTACGGATGATCCAGTGCGCTTATATCTTCGCGACATGGGTGGTGTGGAGCTATTATCACGTGAAAATGAAATAGAAATCGCTAAGCGTATTGATGCAGGTAAGGAGTTGATGCTAAATGCTCTGTGCGAAAGTCCAATAGCTATGAAGCGTTTTATTAAATGGTTCGAAGATTTAGCTAACGAAAAAATAATGCTTAGAGATTTGATAGATCTTGATGCTAATTTGGTAACTGAAGATGTACTTATAGATAAAGATGAATCATTATCAAATAATGCAAATGTAGATAATCTTGAAAATACCGAAGAAGATGAAGATGAGGAGGAGGAAGAAACAACCTCTCTATCAATTTCTGCTATGGAAGCGGAATTGTTGCCATCGATTACTGACAAGATGGAAAACATTGCTAAAATTTGTGATAACATCTTAGAAGAAACAAAAAATCACTATAGTGGTAAGTCAAAAGAAGTTCCGCTAAAAGATAATAAAAAATATGCAAAAGACTTAGCTACTCTAGTTGAAGAAGTATCGTCTATACATTTTAGTACCAAACGTGTAGAAGAAATATTATCTGATATTTACGACACGAACAAGGTTCTGGTAACTCAAGAAACAAAATTATTGAATTTAGCAGAAAAGTACAAGGTGACTCGAGTCAGCTTTTTAAAAGAGTATATTGGTTCTGAAATTGGAGATGCTTGGCTTGAAAAAGTAGGGAAGAAAAAAGAAGCAGCGTGGAAACTATTTTTAAGCGAAGAATCTAGCGAAATTAATAAGGTATTTGCAGATCTTAGATCGATGGAAGAAAATAAAATAGGTCTTTCCGTTGTTGAATTTAAGCGCGTAGTTAATGTCATTCAAAAAGGAGAAAGACAAACTACTAGGGCAAAAAAAGAAATGATAGAAGCGAACTTACGTTTAGTTATATCTATTGCTAAAAAATATGCTAATCGTGGTCTGCAATTCTTGGATTTAATCCAGGAAGGTAATATTGGCTTAATGAAAGCAGTTGATAAATTTGAATATAGTCGCGGTTTTAAATTTTCTACATATGCTACTTGGTGGATACGTCAAGCTATTACAAGATCTATTGCAGATCAGGCAAGAACAATCCGTATTCCAGTACACATGATTGAAACGATCAATAAAATAATACGTACTACTCGTCAAATGGTGGGAGAGCTTGGATACGAACCAACACCAGCAGAAATTGCTGCACGTCTATCTATGCCTTTGGATAGGGTCAAGAAAGTAATGAAAATTGCGAAAGAACCAGTAAGTCTTGAAAACCCAGTAGGTGACGAAGATGGTAGTTACTTAGGGGATTTTATTGAGGATAAGAATGCTGTATTACCAAGTGAAGCAGCATTCCAATCTAATTTACGTGAAACTACTACTAGAATTTTATCAACTCTTACTCCAAGAGAGGAAAGAGTGCTACGTATGAGATTTGGTATTGGTGTGAATACAGATCACACTTTAGAGGAAGTTGGTCAGCAATTTAATGTTACGCGTGAACGTATCCGTCAGATTGAAGCTAAGGCCCTGCGTAAATTAAAGCATCCAACTAGATCCAAAAAAATGATAAGCTTCTTAAATGGCTCCAATAATAATTCTAATGGATAAGGATAATTATCGGTGTTTAGGTATAAGATTACTCTAGAATATTTAGGCAAGAATTATTGCGGCTGGCAACGACAGAAAGAATCATTGTCATTACAGCAAGTTATTGAAGAAGCTATTTTTGCATTTAGCAAAGAAAAAATTACTTTAGTAGTAGCGGGCCGCACTGATTCGGGAGTTAATGCTTATGGTCAAGTGGCTCATTTTGATTTAGAAAAATATTATGACCCAAGACGTCTTCGGCATTCAATAAACCATTTTGCTCGGCCTCATACTATTGGAGTTATAAAAGCTGAAATAGTAGACGAAACATTTAATGCTAGGTTTTCAGCTAAAACACGACATTATGTTTATAAAATACTTAATCGTGATGCTGTTAATATCATTAACAAAGATCTACAAACAACTATTCGTCATCACTTAGATATAGATGTGATGCAAGAAGCTGCTAATTATTTAATAGGATATCATGATTTTTCTTCATTTCGTGCTAGTGAATGTCAGTCTAAATCGCCTATGAAAACTATAGATACTATCAAAATCATTAAGGATAGAGATAATATTGAAATACATGTGTCGGCTTTATCCTTTTTACACCATATGGTACGCAATATTGTTGGTAATTTATTGATGGTCGGAAATGGGACTTGGAAGCCAGAAAAAGTCAAAGAAGTCTTATTAGCAAAAGATAGGAAGGCAGGAGGGCCGACGGCGCCACCAGAAGGTCTGTATTTTGTAAAAGTTGATTATTAATCATAATGTATATCAAAGAAGCCCTGGAATTAGCATCAAATGAATTAAAAAAAAGCTCTACTCCAAGCCTGGATGCTCGCTTATTACTTGGTTTTGCTATAAATATGACGCATGAACAATTATTATTAAATTATAATAAACCTTTATCTAAGGCGGAACAAAATATATTTTTGCAGCTAGTATCACGTCGTCAAGCTATGGAGCCAATTGCTTATATTTTAGGCAAGCAGGAATTTTATGGATTAGATTTTGTTGTAAATGAAAATGTTTTAATTCCAAGGCCAGATACGGAGTTACTAATTGATGTAATGCTCGATGATTACAAGAAAAATTTTCGCAATAAAGAAGTCTCGATTTTAGAGCTAGGTAGCGGCAGTGGAGCAATTTCTATTACTTTAGCTAAGGAAATAAGCTCTGCTAAAATAACTGCTCTTGATATTAGTGAAAAAGCCCTTGAAGTCTCAAGACAAAACGCAGAAATATATAATGTTTCTAATAAAATTGAATTTATTCAAAGCAATTGGTATGGAGCGTTAGAAACTAATTATTATGATTATATAATTAGTAATCCCCCTTATATATCTTTTCAAGAACAGGATGAAATGTCCGAAGAAACTATCCTATTTGAACCCGAGATTGCTTTGTATGCACAAGATGATGGTTTATGTGATTATAAAATTATTATTGCTGCGGCTCATCAATACCTAAAACCTAAGGGAAAATTATTATTAGAAATGGGTTATACTCAAAAAGACTCGCTCAGTTATGTTTTAAAACAAAATAATTTTAACACACTAAACGTTTACAATGATCTGTCAGATCATGCTAGAGTTATTGTAGCAGAATTCTAATTATTTTCTTACCAGGATAACACTGCATGGTTAACAGAATCAGTTTTATCACAATGCTTTTTTTAAAATAATACATTGATTAAAAAAACTACCAACTAACAAAAGTATAATATACAATTTACTTGTACATGATTGGCAAGTAATCATGCTTTGTTTATATAAAATAGGTAAAATAAAATGGATAAAAAGAAATTTTTGGCTACTATATTTGCTGCGTCTATGCTGTCTTGCTCTAGTGTTCAAGCGGATGCTATAGTAAAATGCAAAGTAACCGACGAGAATGGTAAAGATGCATGGCTAATCGTAGAAGAAGGCACGTGTGATAATGTACTTAAAGGTTATATCCAACAATAGTAGTGGAAAATAATAATAAGAGAAATCCATCTTGTATCTATTATACACCAAGTGGAATGGGCTTATTGTTATTAAATTATTTTTATATATAAATTATGGTAAATAATATGACTAAATTAAAATTGTTAACCACTGTCTTCTCTGTTGCTCTTTTTTCTTGTGGAAGTGCATGGGGTGAGGGTTCATCTTGTTCGGAAGCTACCGAAGCATGTAAGGTTATTGACCAAGACGGAAAAGAAGTATCTATTATAATGAAAAAAGGTATGTGCGATGAAATCAATAAAAATAGCAGGCCTTATATAATTAGAGACACAGAAACAATGAAGGAAAAAGAATAAAGACGCCTTTAGCTGCATTTGTTAGAGAAGCTATATGTATTACGATATTCAATATAAATCATTGAGTAGCAGATATGTATAGCCATCTATAGTTCTGGAAAATACAGCTTAATCATTCGGACTTTTATACAATTTCTATTCAACTTGCTGAATTTCTGTTGTTGCACCTTTGAAGGAAAGTATTATCTAGATAACGCTTAATATTCCAGAGGTCAATAATGAAAATATCACTCTGCAGATAATCCTACATTAAATTTAATCAAAAATTTGGTTTCACAAATGTATTTTGTCTATTATAATCCTGGATATTATTCATAAAAATATATGAGATAAATACTAGATGAATAAACGTAGGTCAATTTTTCTATCTGCAATTTCAGGAAACATACTTGAATATTATGATTTCACAGTATATGCCGTATTTTCTATTGCAATTGGAAAAGCATTTTTTCCTAGTCATTCTGAAATAGCACAGCTTCTTTTAAGTCTTGCTGTTTTCGCATCTGGTTTTATTATGCGCCCTGTTGGGGGAATAGTTTTTGGTTATATTGCAGATAGACACGGACGCAGAATATCTCTTATAACTTCTATGCTGGGTATGACTATTACCACTTTTACCATGGGACTTGTTCCTACATACGCAGAGATAGGATATTTCGCGCCGATGGTTCTAGTCGTCATGCGCTTAATTCAAGGTTTGTGCATTAGCGGAGAAGGCGCAGGAGCAGCAATTTTTATTCTTGAAAGCTATCAAAATTTAAGGCCAGGCTTTACAGCTGGAGTGGTGCATGCTTCGAATTTAGCTGGAACATTACTGGCAACATTAGTAGGCATTTTATTTGCTACTTTTCATAATGTTGAGTTTGCTTGGAGATTAGCTTTTATGCTTGGCGGAATAATGGGAATTATAGGTTTCTACTTTAGGCTTAGAGTAGCTGAGACCCCAATATTTATTATGCTAGCAGAAAAAAAGAAAACTTTAAAGTCTCCTTTTTTACAAGTTATGCAAACAGCGAAGAAAGCAATGTTCATAACATTTTGTCTAGGTGCTTGCTCAAGTAGCGTTGTGTATTTAGTGAAATCTTATGTGACAATCTATCAGTGTAACGTCTTGCATTTTGACGATATAACATCTCGAGCATATCTAGCATATGCCACAATTATCTTGATGATTAGTATGCCATTATCGGGATATATCTCCGATCGTATAGGTAGATTCAAAACAATT
>JAQXDF010000021.1 GCA_029251475.1 Rickettsiaceae bacterium | reverse complement strand
TATAAATATAAATATAAATAAATATTCCTGTTCTTTAAACCGGATATTTTATTGCTGTTATATATAATTTTATTGATATATCAATGAGTTTTTACCAGTCTGCTGCGCCCATTATACTTACTTTTTTGTTGGCATTATTTGATATAAATGCTATTAATTCCTTCATAAATTAACTAATAATATAATGAATTTACCAAATAAGAGGCCTTATGAATGAAGAACTAGCAATGGCTGTACATCAAAAGGATTTTTCCACAGCTAAAGCATTGATCGAGCAAGGAGGATGCAACGTTAATACACTACACTTTCTGGGTTGGGTATTTGGCGATAATACTGGTACGCCCCTGCTTCATACTGCACTAGAAAACAAAGATAAGCCAATGATAAAATTATTACTAGAAAATGGAGCTAACCCCAATGTTTCTAGCACTGTTAGCTTATTAAATAGCTTTCAACTAGCCCAAGAAAGAGGATTTGATTTAAGCCTATGCAACAATGACCATACACAGCCACCTTCTGAAAATCATGATACTGACATAATAGGAATTTCTGCAGAATATTAATACTAAATGAGTTATTATTATCGATGCATATCACCCCTGTATTGTAACTGCGTCTTTTGAATGCCAAAAAATTTGACTAGACCATGTAAGCTGTATAATATCATTTATACATAATTAAAAACTAAGTTACATCATGGCACTAGACAACACAGCGCAAAAAGTAGTCACTACAGCAAGTAGTGCTGATCTCTCTATAATGTCCCTAATCATGTCATCAGATTTTATTGGTAAATCTGTTATATTTTTACTTGCCCTTGCTTCCATATGGAGCTGGGCAATTATTATCGATAAATTATCGCATTATCGCTCCTTAAAGAAAAAAATAGAAGTATTTGAAAATCTATTTTGGTCCGGAGGAATGATCGACGAGCTATATGAAAAAGTAAAAAAATCAATTGATAACCCCCTGTCAGCTATTTTTATCAGCGCTATCAAAGAATGTAGAAAAAATAAAACTACAGGCAGCAAAAAATCAGATATTTTGCTACTAAGTCAAAAAGATCGAGTATTTGGTGCAATGAATTTATCTCGCAATAGCGAAATGGAAAAGCTAGAAACTAAACTAGGATTCTTGGCCACAGTGGGTTCATCAGCGCCATTTTTAGGGCTATTTGGAACTGTATGGGGAATAATGCACAGCTTTCAATCTATTGCCGCTTCTAAAAACACCAGCCTAGCTGTAGTCGCTCCTGGTATTGCCGAGGCTTTACTTGCAACAGCGATTGGTCTGTTTGCAGCTATTCCTGCGACTATTTTTTATAATTACCTATCTTCAGAAATAGATAGTATTAATAATAAAGCGGATAATTTTATTGGAGAACTGGGCTCATTAATTTCAAGAGCAATTGACGAAGAGAAAATGTAACTATGGCTATGCATATTCAAGGGCGCTCCTCAGGAAGAAGGAGCAAAAGATTAATGAGCGAGATCAACGTAACCCCTATGGTAGACGTGATGTTAGTGCTGCTTATTATTTTCATGATCACCGCGCCTATGCTTGTCTCCAGCATTGAAGTAGATTTACCAAAAACAGAATTACCTGCAAATTCTGGCCAGGATAAACCGCTTGAAGTTACCCTCAATAAAAAAGGTGAGCTCTATTTAGAAGACACCTTAATAAAAAAAACAGACCTGATAAAAAAATTAAAAATAATTACTAAAGAAAAGAACGATACTAAAATTTTTGTCAGAGGAGATAAAAATATTTTTTATGGGGATGTAATTGACCTGATGTCATACATTCATAGTGCGGGATATTCAAAAGTAGCCTTAGTGACAGATATTAAAACTAAATGAAGCAACAAACAGACAAAAAATGGCTTAATGCCATATTTATATCTAGCTTTTTACACCTTATCTTAATAGGCGTATTTTTGTTTGGTATGCCTTCTTTCTTTCAAAAATCTCCACCAGAACAAACTATAATTACTTTTGAAGTTTTGCCATTCAAAGATATTCCCAATGTAAAAACAGAAAGTAAGGTTAGCACAAAAGAAAAAAAAGCAGAAAAATCCAAGGAAGTAAAAAAATCCCTCCCAAAACCAAAGGAGCAAGTAAAAAAAGAAACACCCAAACCGCCAAACAAAAAGAATAAAGCTCCGTCTAAGACCAAAACTCCGCCAAAACAAGAGAAGAAAAAACCAGCTCCAAAGCCCAAAGAAGATCCAATGGATGCGCTACTGAACCAACTAGAAAAAGAGTCGCAAGGCAATGACCTTAAAACCCCTACTACAAGCAACTCCGAACAAAAAGCCAGTGACAAATTTGCTAGGGGGACAAATTATGATGAAGACTCGCCCCTATCAATCACTGAAAAACTCGCTATACAAAATCAGATCCACAAACATTGGCGCGCGCCCGCTGGAGCAAATAACCTTGAAGAAATAAGAATTATTATCCATATCTTTTTAGAAAAAAATGGAGTAATAAAGGATATTACCGTTAAAGATAGAATTTGCCCTGGCCTTTCAGACGTAGCTTGCAAACTTGTAGAAGATAGTGCGGTTAGAGCCTTAAAGAAAGCCAGCCCACTTGAAGGGTTTATACTATCACGTTATGATATCTGGAAAGAATTTACTCTTGAATTTGATCCAAGTTTTGCTCAATAAATTATAATAATAAAAAACTATGAATATAAAGAATTTTTTTATTACACTTATTTTATCCCTATATTCACTAAATAGTTCAGCCGATGTTGTCCGCATTAGTTCTGGCCATATCGACCCAATTCCCGTAGCTATTAATAATTTTTCTGTTTCAGATTCTGAGACAGCTGACATAGCACAAGATATCCTAAAAGTGGTCACCAATGACCTCAATGCTTCAGGAGTGTTCAGGCCTATATCACACGCCGCTTTCATAGAAAGCAAAACAGGAATCGACCACAGGCCACTTTTTGCAGCTTGGCAGCAAATCAACGCTAATTTACTAATTAACGGCGAAATCACACGCACTATAACTCAAAAACTTCAGATAAAGTTTATACTTTGGGACACCATCCTAGAGAAAGAGATGCTTAGTGAAACCTTTGAGCTACAAGAAGATCTATGGCGCCGCGCCGCGCATAAAATATCTGATGGTGTGTATAAGAAAATCACTGGCTATGAAGGCTACTTTAATACTAAAATTGCCTATGTATCAGAAGATGGAGCATACTTAAAACGTACAAAACGCCTCGCCATAATGGATTATGATGGAGCTAATCACAAATATCTTACTGATGGCTCGGATTTGGTCTTAACCCCCCGCTTTTCACCTGATGGCAAGTACCTTCTGTATCTTTCATATAAAAATGGAGCTCCACAAGTTCATATGCTAAGCATACGTACAGGACAAACCAAACTTATTGGTACATTTAAAGGCATGTCCTTTGCTCCAAGATTTTCACCTGATGGCACGCATGCTCTTATGTCTATTGCTAAAGATGGCGCTACTCATATATATGAAATTAATTTAAAAACCAGAAAACTTTGGCAACTAACCTCTGGGGCTGGAATTAACACTTCTCCTAGCTATTCGCCCGATGGAAGCAAGATTGCGTACAACTCGGACGCTAGCGGAGCACGCCAGATTTTGGTTATGGATAGAAACGGCGCTAACAAAAAACGAATCAGTTTTGGAGGCGGTGTCTATGCTGAGCCAACTTGGTCTAGCAGAGACTACCTTGCTTATACAAAAATCAACAGAGAGCTTGGATTTACTATTGGCGTAATGCGTCCCGATATTTTTGATCAAAAGAATACCGAGCGCTTGATAACAAGTGGGTATCTAGTAGAAAGTCCTTCTTGGGCCGCCAATGGTAGAGTATTACTATTTACAAAAGGTCAACCAGCACGGAACGGAAAAAAGAAAGGATTTAATCGCATCTATACTATAGATTTTACCGGACATAATGAGCGCATCATACCGACTCCTCATGATGCATCTGATCCAGATTGGTCTAGACCTATTGATTAATAGGTCTATAACTTTTATTTTGCACCCAGCTTACTTAAAGCCTGGTCAGGGTATTTTTTCTACTATATATCATAAAGATTACTAATAAGCATGCCGCAAGACTATACCATGTGATGGCATATTCTAGGTGGTCATTACGTACCTTGCTTAAGTGAGCAGTTCCTAGCGGTACAACTCCTTCTGGCAGAGAGCTGCTGTTAATTTGCATCAGGTAAAAATCTGTGTTGGTGCTACCAAGAGAAGACTTGGCCATATCAAGATCCAAAGTAAACCAAATGTTATTTTTTTGATCATTATCTGGTATAACCAAGTTCTTCTTTTCTCCTGGCAGAACTATACCTTCAATTGTTTCTCTTTCACTAGAATCACTTGTCACAAGACTATTCTTAACGCTTTGTGGAAGCCATCCGCGTGACACCATATATGTTTGTCCATCCTCGCTTGCGAAGGCTGAAATTAGATAATAACCATCTTTTTCAGGTGAGGTAGTCCTCCTTCCATATAGGTATATATTTTTGTTTTCTAAAAAATGACCAGAGAGAGTTACTTTGGAATATTTGGATGGAGAATCATTAAGGCTATCCAGAGCTATCGCAGGGTTAATTATATTCTTTTCTATAGTCGCAATAAAATGTTCTTTTTCTTCTAGCCTACGTAATTGCCAGTTCCCGCACAAAACTAAAAATATAATAGAAGCCATTGTAAAAATTAATGGTAATAATTCGAATTGTTGATTGTATATTTTGATTTTCATGGGGCTATCGTAAATATTTTATTTATCTGACGTTAACAATAAAGATAATGTAAAAATTCGTCAACAAAAAGACTAAAATATAATTGCGATTGTGAATATTCTCGTATAGTATTATCTCATAAAATATTGTTTGATTTAAAATTTAAGGAATTAACTATGGGATTAGATATTAAGGCTCCAGAAAATGTTATTTTAAAGCCACAAATTACAGTGTTTGGCGTTGGTGGGGCTGGCGGTAATGCAGTTAATAATATGATTAAAGCTAATTTAAAGGGTGCAAATTTTGTAGTTACTAACACAGATGCGCAAGCTCTAAATCACTCTGAAAGCCAGAACAAAGTTCAGCTAGGAGCGGTTTTGACAAGAGGTCTTGGAGCTGGAGCTTCTCCAGATATTGGTAAAGATTCAGCTATTGAATCAGAAGACGAAATACGATCATACCTAGAGGGCTCTAATATGGTATTTATTACTGCTGGTATGGGAGGAGGAACTGGAACTGGAGCATCCCCAATTATTGCCAAATTAGCTAAGGAACTTGGTATTTTAACAGTAGGAGTAGTCACTAAGCCATTCTTGTTTGAAGGATCAAGGCGAATGAAGGCAGCAGAAAAAGGCTTGGCCGAGCTACAAAAATATGTAGACACGTTGATAGTTATTCCAAACCAAAACTTATTTCGTATAGCTAATGAAAGCACCACTTTCCAAGAAGCATTTGAAATGGCCGATGAAGTTTTGCATGCTGGGGTTCGCGGTGTAACAGATTTGATTACATCTCCTGGTCTAGTGAATCTTGACTTTGCTGATATTCAAACCGTGATGAGTGAAAAAGGCAAGGCAATGATGGGCACAGGCGAAGCTACTGGCGAAGAAAGGGCCATCAAAGCAGCTGAGGCTGCTATTTCTAACCCCTTGCTTGACCAAAGTTCTATGCAAGGAGCGTCTGGAGTTCTAATAAATATTACTGGTGGCAAAGACATGACTTTGTACGAAGTAGATAGCGCGGCGAATCGTATACGCGAAGAAGTTGGTGAAAGTGATGCAAATATTATTTTTGGATCAACCTTTAATCCAGAGCTTGAAGGAACTATTAGGGTGTCTGTTGTTGCGACTGGTATCGAACAAACTGGCATGTATTATGTTAAGGAAGAAGAGAAAATCATCGAAGTAGTTGAAGATACTCCAAATGATGTTGAAGAAGCAAGAGATCCTACAAACAGCATTTCCATAGATAGTTTTGAACCACCTTCCTATCAAGAATATGATAAAAAAGCACCGGAAGATGAGGCTGAATTACAGGCCAAACTAGAAGCTATGGCAAGGCAAATGGATTGGAGCAACCAACCAGTAGAACAAAACTTGGAACGCACTAGCGAAACCAAGAAGCCAAAAAAATCATTCCTATCTCGCATGTGGAATTCTTTAAAATCATCTGACGAGCAAGAAGAAGAGTCTTCATCTAGTCAGGCGCATAATAAAACTGCGGCACCAAGCGCAGCAGAAAAAAATGACTCAGATGTTAAGGATATTCCTACATTCTTACGCAGGGATAAATAGTTCAGATCTTTGCCTCAAGGACATATATAGATAGAAGGTTTGAGTCTATATGAAAAATACAATGGGTATGCGCCTTTAGAGATGCACACCCATTAATCTTATTATATCGTGAACTATAACGATGACTTGCTATTGAAGTTTTTCCTGAACAAAGCATCACTCCTTCTGGTTATTTGAATGCTTTTTTACTCTTTTGTACAACCCTGAACGCAGATTTACGGGTCTATTCCTGCTAGTTTTTGTCATCCTGAATTTAATTCAGGATCTATTACACCTTCTCTTTAGATGCCGGGTCAAATTGCCTGGAATGACTAACTTTGCGCCCATGATAGCTAGCAGCACCCCTACTCAAAATAAATGACTATAGTTCTTTTATTTTCTTGATGATCGCTTTTGCGTGCCCCAAAACAGATACTTTAGGCCAAATATAAGCAATCTTACCTTCTGGTGAGATTAAAAACGTGGCTCTATTTATGCCCATATATTTTTTTCCAAACATAGATTTCTCAACCCACACTCCATAATCTGCACAGGTTTTACCCTCCTCATCCGATCCAAGCAAGAATTCCAAACCATGATTGCAGCGAAACTTATCATGGGATTTTAGGTTATCTTTTGAAACGCCAACAACTTCAGTATTTAACTTTTCAAACTCTGGCAGCAACGAATTAAAATCCCTAGCCTCTACGGTGCATCCTGGGGTATTATCTTTTGGATAAAAATATAACACAACAAATTTACCCTTTAATTCATTTAACGATAAAACCCTTGTTTCTGATACTTTGAGAGAAAAATCTGGAGCTTTATCTCCTATAGCTAACTCACTCATTACTGTATAACCTCTTTTTAAAATTTTTACGCCTTTCTATATTACATAGTCAGATAAGATCCAAGATACATCATCTCAATATCTTCCATATCATAGTACGTTAAATTCATAAGTTTTCAACAATCTTTATATGTAAAATATAGTTTGACTCAAAAGTTTATAAACTATTGAAAACTTGTAAATATTTATGTACAATATATTATAATTTTTACAACTAATTTTAGATTGGTAATTCATGAATTTTGATATTAATGCAGCCATTTTTATAAGTTTCTTAATAGTTAATCTTACGGTTGGTCTATGGTCTAGCCGAGGAGTTACTACTATTCAAGGTTATGCTGTTGGTGATCGTAAATTTCAACACCGGCACTTTGGTTGCAACAATAGTTGCTACATGGGTTGGTGGAGGCTTCTTTTCTAATGCAATCATTGAATCTTATAAAGAGGGATTGATTTTTGTAGTAATATTTTTTGCAGATTTCCTTAGTTTACTGGTAATCGGACTATTTTTTGCTCCGCGTTTATCTGAATTTCTTGGCAAAATATCTATTGCAGAGGCTATGGGTGAATTATACGGACCTAAAGTTCGCGTTATTACAGCAGTTACAGGGTTCATTGGAGTAAGTGGTATTATCGCCATTCAATTACAGATAGCTGGCCATTTATTTGACTATGCTTTTGGATTGCCACTTTATTATGGAATAATAATTTCTGGTATAATTATTACCTTATACTCTTCGCTAGGAGGTATTCAAGCTGTAACCTTTACTGACGTTATTCAATTTATTACGTTCGGCATAGTAATTCCCTCTATTGCTTTAATGCTATTTAAGAACCTTGGTAGTGACGCGATGCTTGACACTATATCAAATCACCCTAAATTTGATTACAAAGAAGTGTTCTCTTCTTCTAATCCTCAAATTTATTACTATAGCTCAGTACTATTATGGTTTTTAATACCAGGTTTTAATCCCGGTATTTTTCAACGTATCTCTATGGCTAAAGATATAGATCAAGTAAAAAGCTCTTTTACTATCTCTGCCTTCATTCAATTTAGTATTGCCTTAGTGTTAGGCTGGGTAGGTTTATTGCTGCTCTCAGAACAGTCTAATCTTCAAGAAAATGACATCCTAAAATTTATCATCTCAGATTATCATTGGGTTATTGGATTTAAAGGCATCATATTAGCGGCAATCATGGCGATGATCATGTCTACGGTTGATTCATACATTAACTCAAATTCAATTTTATTAGTGCATGATTTAAAAAATGCGCTTGATTTAAAATTTATCAAAAATGAATTGCTCGGTACGCGTATATGCGCAGCAATTATTGGTACTGTTGCGATATTAGTTGCACTGCGTGGTGGTAATTTCTTTAAACTTCTACTATGGACAAGTACATGTTACATGCCTATTGTTACTGTGCCTTTTATTATGAGTCTTTTTGGCTTTAGAAGTACTGGTCGTTCAGTACTAGCAGGAATGATTGCTGGTTTTGTTACTGTAGTAATATGGGAACTGTTTTTAACAGAGAAATTAGCCAATGTAGGATCTCTTATCCCCGCAATGCTAGCTAACTTAGCCTTTTTGCTAGGATATCACTATCTGTTCAATCAAAAAGGTGGCTGGGTTGGCATTAAAGACCCCAATGTTTTAGTGGAATTGCGCAGGCAAAAAAAAGGAAGATAGAGCTAAATTATGGCAATCCATCAAAGAGTTTAGCTTCATAAAATTGCTTAAAAAGAACGCCCCAACCAGCGATGGCATGATTGCCTTGCTTGGAATATTTATTATTGTTCTTACTTTTATTACAGCAGTATCTCTGCCAAAAGCTCTACAGCTAGAGCATAATATTTTAATAACATCTAGCTATATATCAACTCTGTTTTTCACGGCGTCATTGATAAGCTATCCAGTATGGTCTCCAAGCTGGAAGGGAACTACTTTTATTGCTGTTTGCTGGAATGCTACGATATTATATGTCTTAGCTGGCTTCGCCTTCTTCATGGTTTTATTTACTGGTTTTGGTGAAACGCAAGTGATCATTTACATGACTAATATTTTATTGATAGTTTCATTGATCAATTGGCGCTGGGCATTAGTTTTAATTGTTAGTGGCATGCTGATTGTTGCGTCTTTATATAAACTATACCTACCGGATCATTTGCTTAGCGACGGTATGGCGCTTGAATTTAAAATGCTATATCTAATGTTTATAGTATGCGGCGTTGTGATAGCATTTTTAAAGCCTAAACAAGAATATATCGAGGATTTAGAAACAGAGGTAACGCATTTAGACCATGAGGTTTCAGGCCTAAATCACAAGGTCACCAACTTGAATGAGCAGGTAGGACATTTTCATGAGAAAATCTCTGAAAAAGATAAAGAGATAGATCGCTTGGGCAGCACTGCTCAGAGGATTCTTAACAATGTAAATCACGAGCTCAGGCTGCCA
>JAQXDF010000020.1 GCA_029251475.1 Rickettsiaceae bacterium | reverse complement strand
AATTATATAATAATTTTTACTACTTAAAATGCACGTACAAACTACTA
The DNA here is from genome assembly GCA_029251475.1 of Rickettsiaceae bacterium. Taxonomy (GTDB): domain Bacteria; phylum Pseudomonadota; class Alphaproteobacteria; order Rickettsiales; family Rickettsiaceae; genus Megaera_A. The sequence goes on along the minus strand of JAQXDF010000020.1, from coordinate 3,125 downwards.
TTCATAATCCAATTAGCTGTTATGGCATTGGAGTTCATTCGGGGAAAAAGACTCAGATTACCCTCAAACCTGCCAAGCAGGATACAGGAATTGTGTTTGTTAGAACCGATGTCACTAGGGTGGATAATGTAGTGTACGCATCATATGCAAATGTATTTGATACTAGTTTATCGACTTCTATCAAAAATATAGCAGGAACTCAAGTTTCTACCATTGAACATTTAATGGCGGCAATTTGGGGATGTGGTCTAAGTAATGTGGTTGTTGAGATTGATGGTCCGGAAGTTCCTATCATGGATGGCAGCAGTCAGCCATTTGTATTTATGATTGAATGCTCGGGTATTAAACCTTTAAATGCACCTCAAAAATATCTTAAATTATTAAAGGACGTATATGTCAATGATAATGACACTGAGATTGTTGCTACTCCATCAGAATCAACTCATATAGACCTTAGTATTGATTTTGCCAGCGCTGTTATCGGAAAACAACAGCATATTTTCACGCCCCAAAATAATTTTCGAGATGATCTTGCGAATTCAAGAACATTTGGCTTTATAAAGGACTTAGATTATTTACAAAGTCGAGGTTTGGCGCAAGGAGCTTCATTGGATAATGCTATTGGCATTGATAAAGATGTGATACTCAACCACGAATGTCTAAGGCATGAAAATGAGTTTGCTCGCCACAAAATGTTAGATTTATTAGGTGATTTATTTACTTCTGGTGGTGGTATTATAGGCAATATAAAAGCCTTTAAAACAAGCCATGCATTGAATAATAAATTTTTACATAAAGTTTTCAGCGATCCATATTCTTATAAGTGGGTTGACAGTAGCGGCAATTGATATAATATTGCGTTTGAAAATAACTAACAAATAATTTAAAAACGTAAGTCATTGTATGTGCTCTTATGTTTATTTTTACAACTAATTTTAGATTGGTAGTTCATGAATTTTGATATAGATATTGCTATTGTAGTGGTCTTTTTAATGTTAAATCTTGGCGTGGGTTTGTACTACGGCCAGGGGGTAAAGAATATAAAAGAATACGCACTTGGTGGAAGAAATTTCACCACTGGAACCCTTGCTGCTACTGTAATAGCAACTTGGATGGGAGGAGATAACTTCTCATTATATTTATCAGAGACGTATAAAGAAGGATTATTTTTTATATTATCTTCTTTTGGCGCCTTGGCAGCATTTTTAATTATAGCATATATTTACGCACCAAGAATGAAAGATTTTTTAGGTGATTTGTCAGTTGCAGATGCTATGGGACGTTTATATGGTAAGCAAGCAAGAATTATTACGGCATTTGTTGGTTTTATATTAATTGCAGCAATAGTATCGATTCAATTTAAAATTGCAGCTACTTTAATGGGCTCTTTGTTAGGTGTTTCAGCTATTTACACAACGATTGCTAGTGCTGTTGTTGTGATACTATATTCAAGTTTAGGTGGTATCAAATCAGTTACATTTACTGATGTTATACAGTTTTTTACCTTTAGTGCTGTGATCCCTGTGATTTCTTTGATTGTTTGGTCTGGTATCGATGATGTTGATATAGTAGTAGATACATTGCAAAATAATCCATTATTCGATATAGGATTGTTACTAGACTATAGCACACCAAAATTTTGGAGTTTTCTTACATTGATGCTGTTATTTATTATTCCTGGCTTTGATCCTGCTACATTTCAGAGAGTATCAATGTCAAGTGATACAAAGCAATTGCGTCAAGCCTTTACATATGCAGCATTTGCTGTATTAATAATTCAGTTGTTAATTTCATGGATTTCGGTATTGATTCTATCTAGAGAATCCGGTTTAAATGCAGATAATTTATTTTCTTATATATTGGAAAATTATTCTTACGTGGGATTAAAAGGAATATTCGTTGTTGGTGTTCTTACAATGGTTATGTCTACAGCTGACTCTTGTCTAAACTCAGGAGCTGTCATGTTTGCTCATGACATAGCAGGAACTTTAAAATTTGTAAAATACAAGCAAGAACTATCAATATCACGCATAGCCGTAGTGGTAATTGGTATTACTGCACTATTTTTAGCCCTTAAACTAGATGATTTATTTTCACTATTTATATTTGGTTACAGTTTTTATATGCCAGTTGTGACTGTGCCAATGACTTTAGCAGTGCTTGGATTTCGAACCAGTTCAACTTCGGCATTAGTTGGTATGAGTAGTGGTTTTTTCACTGCTTTTGTTTGGATATTTTTGGAAACAGAGGTAGATAGTGTTATTCCAGGACTCTTGGCTAATTTATTTGCTATGCTCGGATATCATTACATAACTGGTCAACCAGGAGGTTGGTTGCCTAGGCCAGATACTGACAACGAAAACACAATTTGTCGGTTTAAAACTAAAATAGCAAGCATGCAAAATTTTAGCTTGATTGATTTTTGTAAAAAGAATTTACCTCAAAATGAGTCAACGTATGTTTTATTTTCGATATTTACCATAGCTTCTATTTTTTCTACCAATTATCCGATGTCTATAGAAATGAGCAGTAGTTATCAATACCTTATATATGCTTTATGTTTTTCTACTTTTGTTATTACTAGCTATTTCTTGATGTACCCTATGTTTCCAAGAGTTCGTTGTAATCAAAATATCCTTTCGCTATTATGGATAGGTAGTGTTGGTTACACCTTAGTATTTGTTGCCGGAGTGCTTGTTATTTTAAGTAATTTTGGACCATTTCAAATGGTAATATTTACTCTTAATATGGTGGTGTTATCTTTGCTAGTTAGATGGCAAGCTGCCCTTTTTCTTATAGTATCATGTGGCATATCAAGCGTTCAATTTTTTAAATATTATTCCAGTCTTTTGGATCTAGAAACCGACTTTTCTGCTGATCAATTTAAGATAATTTATGTGATAGTTTTAGTAGCAAGTGTTTTGGTTGCCTTTCTTAAGCCTAAACAAGAATATTTAGAAAATACCGAAGAAAGAGCTGTTCATTTAAATAATGAGGTCACCAACCTGAATGAGCAGGTAGGACATTTTCATGAGAAAATCTCTGAAAAAGATAAAGAGATAGATCGCTTGGGCAGCACTGCTCAGAGGATTCTTAACAATGTAAATCACGAGCTCAGGCTGCCA
>JAQXDF010000019.1 GCA_029251475.1 Rickettsiaceae bacterium | reverse complement strand
TATACTATTATTTCTTTTGGCAAGCCAATAGTATTAATTATTTTAAAGATAGAATTTAGTATAAATAGAAAACACATCAAAAGATTTGGGGGATGTTTTATAATGAACTTCCGATTTTTGAAGTATTTTTAAACAGCGTAGTGCATCACTTGCGCTGTATTTTCGGACGACTTGCTTAAAATCATCAACATATTTGAAAAAAATAGGTGGATATAGGGTTTTAATAGCTCTATCTAAATTATCTCCATCCTCAAGGCGCAGAGATACTACATATATATTCATATAGAACCTAATAAGCGCTCTGATCATTAAAACTTCATTTTTATTTTGCTCCTGCAGCTTGGCCACCTCTTCTATGAAATCCATAGGCTGCTCTTTGGCAAAAAAGATGCACATTTCATCGCCACTTGCCAATAAATCTTGACTGATAGTTGATGTGACATCTTCTTTTGTTATGGTTTCTTGATCGTGCGTGAAGTTGAATAATTTTTCTAGTTCAGATTTAATAATTTGATGGTCTCCTTTCAGGTGAGATTTAAGATAGACCAAAGCCTCTTCTTCGATAGTTTTATTGCGCTTAGCACATTGTTGCAAAATAATTTTAGCTATAGTCTGCTCATTATCATAATAGCACCCTAGCGAAGCAAGGTTAGCTTGTTCTTCAAAAAACTTACGTATACCACTGGGGGGTAATGAGTCTGAACCAATAAAGCAGATCAAATTATGAAAATTATTTTGAGTCAGCATATCCTTCATATCTTTGTTAAGAGCAGAGCTTGCGCCATGGACTTTTATTAACTCCCTTTGACCAAAAAAATTCTTGCTATTTGCAAGCATCTCTAGCCTTGTAGGAGTTAGTTCTTTTATTTCGTAGTTACTTATAGTTAGATTAAGTTTTTTTGATAATTGTTCAATAGCGGTTGCAATAAAACCTTGATTTGCACCATGCATCAATATCGCTTGAATAGAGTTTTTTTCAACTTTTTGAATTAGATCCGCAAGCCCTGATACGTAGAATTTCATTTATCCATATTGTTTTTGTTGTTTTCTATAAATAGCATAATACTATTACGCAATTCTTCTGAAGCAGCTATCGCTAGATTTTTTTCTGCTCCTTGCTGATACACATTGTTACTATACGGAGAAAAAGTCGTGTTAAAAGAGGCAAGCCTAGCAAACCCGCCAGAAGCAACTTTTTTACCAGTTAATTTATTTTTTAGAATATATGATACATTGACGGTTACAACCTCTCTAAAAATATCAGCATTACCTTGTATGACACTGATTCCTTTTGTAAAATTTAAGCTCGTTGATAATGTATATTGAACCGCCTCGCTCATATCACTATGAGGTAGAATATTCTTCAAATGATTATAAAAATCAGCTCCTTCAATGGAATTAATTGGAATAATTTCTATGTTTGCCAAAGCTTTGTACGTAGGATTATTGTCTTTTTTATACATGGGTGAAAAGCCACATGAGCATAGCAAAAATAGCAAGACGAATGATAATGGCTGTTTATATGACATAGTACTGATATCCATCAATTATAATACGCAACTTAAGTTTATAAAAATATCGAGAAAAAGCCACTTAATTAGATAAATAGACTTCAGAATTATCACAGAGAGATCATGACTTATTCTCAACCGTGATAATTCTGACAAACTTCTTATAGATAGAACAGTATCTATTTATCTTGTTTTGACTATTGCTCCGCCTGCTTCTCTTCAACCTTTTTAGTATCTTTGTTTTGAATAGGTTTTTTTACAATGCGTTTTCTATTTTTATTTTGCCTTTTAGGTTTTACTTCGGTCGAAGAAACATCCGGTTCAACTATCTGCTTCGTCTCTGGTGAAGATTCTTTTGAATTTTCTGCTTTCTTAGGGGGCGTTACTTTATTGTCCATTACTTTATTATCTGCTGTATTTTGTGCCTTTCTTTCGCTATTTGTGTTCTGCACTTTATCTATTCTACGCTTATGCCCCTTGTGATTAGATTCAGTATTAGCTTCATTATATATATCAGAAGTATCCTGTAGAGCTGGCTCAGAAATCATTGGTACATTCTTGTTTTTACCAGAATCTTTGATTTTTTCCATTGAGTAGCTATCAGAAGTGGCATCTCTATCAATAAAGAAATTGAGCTTGATGGCATATTTTTTTTCTATAGAAGTTATTTCTAAACGCTTTTCATTTAACAAATAAATAATAGACGATGCTGATCCATATACATTCACTGCAGAAAATTTGCTATTATATATTTCATTTTCTATTGTACGCAGAATTAACATTGAATTAGCTTCGTCAGATCTGACAACTCCTTTTCCACTACAATGGGAACACATATTAGAGTACATTTCCAAGAAAGAAGGACGTAGACGCTGCCTAGACATCTCTAGCAACCCAAAAGAACTAATCGCAGACGTTTGGATTCTAGCTTTATCTTTTGCAAAATACTCCCACAAAGATCTTTCTAGTATTTTACGATTTTTACTTTCATTCAAATCAATAAAATCAATCACTAATAAACCTGAAAGATCACGCAAACGTGCTTGTCTAGCAACTTCTCTTGCGGCCTCTAAGTTAGTTTTAAGTGCCATATTCTCGATATTGCGCTCACTGGTAGCCTTGCCTGAGTTGACATCAATTGATATTAAAGCTTCTGTTGGATTAATTACAATATAACCACCTGATGGCAAGTGTACTACTGGCTGATAAAGCTTTATTAATTGGTCTTCTATTCCAAACTTTGTATAAATTGGAACTTTATTTTTATATTCTTTTACTGCCTTTACCTGCCCCGGCAAAATATCCTGCATAAATTTCACGCATGTATTATAAGAGCTAGTGCCCTGCACTATTATTTCTGCTACATCATTGTTGAACATATCACGGATTGTTTGCAATAGAATCCCATCTTCTTGGTGAATAAAAGAAGGAGCATTTGCTTTTAACGTAGCTTCTCTTATTTTATTCCATAATCTTGCTAAATAATCATAGTCTCTCTTGATTTCTAGGGTAGTATGACCAACTCCAGCTGTTCTAACAATAACGCTGTATGATGTTTGATCGCTAGAATTCAAGTCACTTATAATCTTTTTTAAACGCTTACGCTCGTCGTTATTAGAAATTTTTCTAGAAATACCATTATGAGAAGGTTTATTTGGCATTAATACGCAATATTTTCCGGCTAAAGAAATATAGGTAGTCAATGAAGCCCCTTTATTTCCGCGCTCTTCTTTTGTCGCTTGTACTAATAGAACTTGGCCTTTTTTAATTACTTCTTGTATTTTATATTGCTTTTCATTTGAAGAACGCGATTCTTTTGATAAAGACTCAATTTCATCCTCTTCTGCTTCAATATTAATATCACTCTGAACTTTATCATCGACCATTCTTTCTATGGCCTTAATATCGATATCATCGCTATCTATTAAATTATGAAACTTGTTATCCCCTTTTTTCTCTTCCAAATCTTCAGAAGTTATTTCTGCCGACTTAATAGCTCCGCCTATAAAAGAACTTTCTTCTTTATCTGTTGATGGGATCTGATAGTAGCTAGAATTAATTTCACTAAATGGTAAAAATCCGCTTTTATCATCACCATAATCAACAAATGCAGCTTGAAGAGATGGCTCTACTCGAGTTATCTTTGCTAGATAAATATTTCCTTTTATTTGTTTTTTATTACTAGAACTGAATTCAATATTTTCAATGTTATTTTTTTTATCCAGCAAAACTACTCGCGTTTCCGTCGGGAAGTTTGCATCTATTATTATTTTTTTTGTCATATGATCTATAAACTATTTTAATTACTTATATATTAAAGGCTGGAGCGCATATATCACAATTATGCAAAATCACTATTATAACGTTAGATTGCTTTGTTTTTTAAGCAAAAAGTGTTAGCATTATTTGAATGGTATATCTTTTTAACTTTTGTTATCAACTCGATTGCCAGTATTACTAAATTTATATACTAACTAACTAGCATTAGCAAATAATATTATGACTCGAGACGACACTATTCCCCCATTATATATACATATTTTTTGTATTATTTCTTACTTTACAGCCGTCTTTATCAATGAATTTTCTGTAACTGAGCATTTAAATTTGGTGAATTTGTCTTCTATTCAATATCAGCAAATTTCATCAGTAAAGCTATTTGGTCGCTTAATTGCAGCCGCTATATTACTATCACTTATTCAGCGCTCTACTTTTAAAACTATAATTAATTATAGCCTTATACTCTATAGTATCTGTGTGTTTTATATTATTTCTTCTGATGCGTTCCACAGCATGACACTATTGTATTTTGCTATATACTCTGCCTCCATAATGATAATTTCTACTATACTACTCGGGTATATTCTAGTTGATTCAACTATTAATAATATTTACTCAATTTCTATATATATTATATCAATTCTAACTTCCTATATAATATCTGTTTGCTATGAATATTTTACTATTTCATCAACTAATGATATTTTTATGTTAAAAATAATAGCTTCAAATATTTTTCCATTAGGAGCGTTTTTTATTACTTTAATGTATTCATCCTCATACAAGCCTAAAATTAATTTAAATGAATATAGATTTTTTCCCGTCTTAAAACGCATGGAATTAGAAGCGCTACTGGGCTTTGTGATATTTTATTGCGTTGTTGAAATACAAAATGGCTACTCAAATTATGCGTTAGCAAATTTACTAACTATTTTCAATGAAGTCACCAGAAATTCGATCAATATATTTGCATTATTAACTGCTATTGGATTGAATATTTTTTACTGTTCCAAAATAAAAAAACACCAACTATCCATTGCCAGCCTGTTTATCCTTAACTTCACTTGCCTAACAATGCCCAACTGGAGTAAATACCCTCTTATAAGCGCATTTGGTAGAGTTGTATTAATTACGACATTATACACAATATTCATGTGCAGTATTTTAATGTTAGTAGAAAAATTTAAAGGAATAAACTTATTTAATGCAATAGCTATATACGTCTTTTGTGCCGCTTCTGGCTATTATTGCGGCTATGTAACCATCGCCACTTCTGAAGAGACAATTGGCAGTAATGGCTTATTGATTTCAATTTGTTTTGTATTAATTGGATTATTGCTATATTATCTGTATTTTTTCAAGAAACATAAGTTATACAGATAATGCATAAATTAAATATAATAGGCGGCGGTCTAGCCGGATCAGAAGCAGCATGGCAGGCAGCAAACAGAGGAATTGAAGTAAATTTATACGAAATGCGTGGCCCCAATAAAACCACCGAGGCGCACCAAACTGATAAACTTGCCGAGCTAGTTTGCTCCAATTCTTTCAGAAATGATGACCCTGCAAGCGCCATTGGGTTACTGCACGAAGAAATGCGCAAACTTAATTCTTTGATTATGAAATCAGCAGATGCAAACAAAGTTCCTGCTGGATCTGCACTAGCAATGGACCGCGATTTATTTGCTGACTCAGTAAGCGATGCAATTCATAAACACCCCAATATCAATGTTATACGAGAAGAAGTTAGCAATATATCCACCGAAGGGAAATGGATTATAGCTACAGGACCTCTAACTTCAGGGCCATTAGGTGAAAAAATAATAAAGCTTACTGGAGAGGAAAACCTAGCCTTCTTTGATGCTATAGCTCCAATTATTTATAAAGATACAATTGATTTTGATATAGCCTGGTTTCAATCAAGATATGATAAAATTGGTCCAGGTGGCGACGGCAAAGATTACATCAACTGCCCAATGAATAAAGAGCAATATTATACATTTATTGAGGCGTTGCTAGATGGAGAAAAAACAGAGTTCAAACAATGGGAAAAGGATACACCCTACTTCAATGGATGCCTACCAATTGAAGTGATGGCCGAGCGTGGGAAGGATACACTACGTTTTGGACCAATGAAACCAGTAGGACTCACAAATCCCAACTCTCCGCTAGAAAAATCTTATGCGATCATACAATTACGCCAAGATAATGCTCTGGGCACTTTGTACAACATGGTAGGATTTCAAACGAAATTGAAGTATGGAGCTCAAAAAGAAGTATTTTCTACAATTCCAGGCCTAGAAAATGCAGAGTTTGCAAGACTAGGTGGATTGCACCGCAATACATTTATCAATAGCCCCACCCTGCTTGGATCAAAATTAGATCTTAAGGCGCAACCAAACATAAAATTCGCTGGTCAAATCACTGGAGTTGAAGGGTATGTAGAAAGCGCAGCAATGGGACTATTGGCCGGTATGTTTGCAGCATCAGAGCTACACGGAAACAACTTGGAGGTACCGCCAGTAGATACGGCCATTGGAAGTTTACTTATGCATTTAACATACGGAGCAGAGACCTCTACTTTTCAGCCAATGAACATAAATTTTGGGTTGATGCCTCCTCTGGGCGAGAAAATAAGATGCAAGAAAGATCGCTACACTGCTCTTTCGAATCGTGCACTTAAATCATTAGACGAATGGACAAGGAAGCAGACGGTATAGTTGTTTAGATTAAGGTCGTGGCTGAACGATTTATGCCGCCCGTAAACGCACTTGTCGCCCCTGAACAACGACCACCATCATCCTAACAACCACCTCCGTCACCCTGAACTAGATTCAGGGTCTATCTACTCTTCTTTTTAGATTCCGGGTCAATGCCCGGAATGACTAGAGTTGCCTGCGGAACGTCTAGTTTTCGCCATCCTGATATTGAATTGTTACTATTCCATCCAACCTAGCGATTTTAGAAAATTGTAATAAGTATTGTTTTCAATTGAATCAAATTCTGTATATCTTTTCCCCAAAACACATTCATCAATAAATTCTTCAAAGGAATTTGCTAGTTTTTGTGGATTGGCAAATTCATAATCATCTATATCGAAATATAATATAGAGCCATCTTCAGCTATTGCAAACACACTCCCTGCCGGATCTTTAGCAAATGGAAAATATTCTTTAGAAAATCCATATTCAGTGAGTTCAGTGATTTCTTCTTGCAGAACTAAGCCTTTTATGGCCTTAGATCCATAAAATGTTACAAAAGATAATCCTAAATTGTCAAATTCTTTGGCAAATTCAATATATGACTTTGATACAAAAGGATATAACTTAAGAATTGTTTCTAATTCAGTTGGTATCCATTTACTAGCATTGTAACTTACATCAATAAAATATTTTTCCTGATCATAGTCTTTTTTTTCTAATCTTTCTTTTAAATATCTGACTTTTTCTATCCAATTCATAATGACACCATTTTTATAGTTTGGAAAATTACTAGATCTAAATAGAGACTAATTCGTTTATGGCTATTCTTTTTTCTACTTATGATTCGTTAAAACATCAGCAAATTTATGGTTAACATCTCGGTGGGACATTTCATCCTCTCTTACAGCTATTACTACATCGCGCAGAGTGGCCGTCTTCGGTAATTTCCAATAGTCTATTGCTATCTTGGGAGCAGCAATATTCTTAATACGACCACTATCTATATCTTGTAAATAGAGGGTATAACTCGTCACGGCTTCTTCCTCGAAATAACCCACCAAACGATGCGCCGTCTTTGAAGAAAATAAATAAAGGATGAAAAATGCATTAAAGAATATGCCTTGAGCTATTAAAATTAATAATCTCTCAAACCAATTTGGCTTAGCAATCTCAATGAAAGTCATTAAATGCATGCGCTCGTTTTCTGCCTCGTCTAGCAAGACTTTAATCCAACCATTGTCAGGAGATATAGTTCTCAGGCACTTTAAATGCACCAGCATTCCTCCAACCATACCAGGAACTGCAGCAACTGTTTCTAGTATTACGGCTCTATGACCATAGCGCTTTTGGAAAAAAGCATCAGCCATAAAACGTAGCAACTTACAAAAGGAATAAGCAAACCAGTCAGAAATACCATTTGGAATACGGTGACAATCTAATTTTGTTTTTCTCATATAACTTCCTTCCGCTACTAATTAAAATAATTGAATGTCTATGAACTACCTCTAAGAAGCGCCTCTATTTGAACGGCATTTTCAAAACCTGCATCATAGTAAAATCTGATCTCTGGAGAATATTTCAAATTAACATTCTGAGTCACGTAATTACGTATAATATAGTTGGACTCTTCGAGAGCCTCAAGAATTTGATCTTTAGTTAAATCGGTATTAAATGGTAGAAAAAAACAATTTGCTACGCGTAAATCCGGGCTGACATTAACTTTAGTAATGCTCAAAGGGCAACCATCCAACAAAGGAGATACTTTTTTTCCTCGGCGCAAGCACTCAACTAAACTCGCATTAATTAGTTGAGATACTTGTAATTGCCTTTGTGACTGCACTTTTTCTCTAGTGCTTATCTTAAAGCTTTTTTTGTTCTTCGACAATTTCAAATACCTCTACTGAATCACCAATTTTAATATCTTCGTAGTTTTGGAATGCTATACCACATTCATAGCCTTCCCTTACTTCTTTCACATCTTCTTTGAAGCGTTTCAAAGTCTTTAGATGACCTTCATGGATAATAATGTCATCACGAACAAGACGTACACCTGCTCCGCGCTTAATTATACCTTTTGTTACATAACTACCAGCGATTTTACCAACTTTAGATACTTTAAATACCTCACGTATATCAACAGAACCAATATAATTTTCACGAAGTATAGGTGAAAGCATACCGCTCATGATAGCTCTGATATCATCAATCAGGTTGTAAATTATTGAATAATAACGGATATCAACTTTATTATCCGATGCAGATCTGGCAGCAGAAGTATTTGCTCTGACGTTAAATCCTATTACAATTGCACCAGATGCTATTGCTAGAGTAATATCAGATTCTGTAATTCCACCAACTGCGTTATGCAATATCTTTAGCTTAACTTCTTCGTTATCAATCTTGTTAAGGCTTGCAATAATGGCATCCATAGAGCCGTGTACATCGCCTTTTATTATTATTGGTAACTCTTTGATTTTAGAAGTTCCTGAAGATCTGTGGAATAATTCTTCCAAACTTGTCGTGGCAGTAACTTTTGAATCTCTTGCCTTACGCATTCTATAATCAATAATGTCTCTCGCCTGCTTTTCAGTAGAAACAATATTAAATACATCACCTGCCGATGGAGCATCATTTAAACCAAATACTTCAACAGCACATGAAGGTCCCGCTTCCTGTACTGTGCGTCCTTTATCATTACATATGCGTTTTACGCGCCCATAAGAGCAGCCAGCCATGATAATATCACCTTTTGCCAAAGTTCCGCGCTGAACTATAACTGTAGCGATCACACCTCGTGATACGTCAACTTTTGTTTCAATCACCGCTCCAGATGCCGGGCTATTAGGATTAGCTTTTAGTTCCTGCATTTCTGCAACCAACAAAATAGCTTCTTCTAATTTATCCAAATTAAGCTTTTGTTTTGCTGAGACTTCAACAGTCATAATATCACCACCCAATTCTTCTGGAACAAGGTTATGTTGCAACAACTCATTTCTAACCATGTTTGCATCAGCATCAGGCTTATCAATCTTATTGATCGCAATTATAATTGGCACCTCTGCCGCCTTAGCATGACTTATTGCCTCGATTGTTTGCTGCTTGATGCCATCATCTGCTGCAACGACCAACACAACAATATCAGTAATTTTTGCTCCTCTAGAACGCATCTCAGTAAATGCTTCGTGACCCGGTGTATCAATAAACGTAATCATTTTATTGTTTGACATAGTAACGCTATAAGCGCCAATATGCTGAGTTATTCCACCGCTTTCAGCTGAAACAATGTCAGTTTCTTTAAGAGCATCAAGTAACGAAGTTTTACCATGATCAACGTGCCCCATAACGGTAACAATTGGAGCTCTTGGTTGTAAATCTTCAGCATTATCTTCTGTATTAATCAAAATATTCTCAATATCAGAATCGCTAACTCTTTTGACAGAGTGACCAAAAGTGCTAATAATCAATTCTGCAGTATCTGCATCAATTGTTTGATTACTAGTAGCCATGACTCCAAGCTTCATTAGCTCTCTTGTTACGTCCGAAGCCCTTTCAGTCATTTTGCTAGCTAATTCAGCTACTGTAATAACTTCTCCTAGAATCACTTCACGATATACTTTATCTACTTTTACGTCACCACCATTTTTCCTTTTCTCTTTTGCCCTAGCTCTTTTGATAGAAGCTAGTGAACGAAGTCTTTGAGGAGCATTATCTAAATCTTGATCAAGCATATTGATTAGATCGGATTTTTTAAGCTTTTTTTGCTCTTGGATTTTAGGCTTTGTTACAACAGGCTTTTCTTCTTCCGGCTTCTCTTCTTTAATAGAAATATTTTCAGGCTTAGAATACTCCTTCTTAGTAGAAGCCGTTTTTTCTATAGCAACTGGCTCAGCAGCTACTGGATCAATTTGCTCTTCCTCGATCTCAACAACAGGCTCTTGGTTTATTTCCATTAGCTTAGTAAGAGTGCTTATTGGAGCCTCTACAGATTCTTTCCTAGACTTCTCTAGCGCTACTAATCTGCGCGCGTCTTGATCTTGATTAGTAGCAGTACTACTAGTTCTATTTAAAGATAAACCACTGCTTCCAGCTTTTCCACGCTTAACTTCAACTACTACAGATCCGGACCCTAAGTTTTGACCCGTTCTTTTCGGATAAGCAGACTTGTTTCCTAAACTCAATTTAGAACCGCCAAGCGTAAGTTTTGTTGTCTTTTTTTCGTCTTGCTTATCTGTCATTTACTTTATTTTTAAATAATTATTTTAAATCCTAAATATCAGCTTCGAATTTAAAGCTGATATTTATACATAGCTTTATTCAGCTGCGTTTTCTTCTTCTGTACCGTTATTTTTAGCAAAATTAATCAAATTCTCGATCTCTTCTTTAGAAATAACATTTTCTGGTACGATAGATCTGATTTCTTTAACTGTTACTTCTGCCAAATCTTCTATTGTTTTAACTCCAAACTCAGCCAGCTTCAATATATATTCCGCTGGTAGATCTAATGCATCTAGTAAATCTTGCTCTACTCCCAATTTTTCAAGGCTTGATATAACCTCGTCTGTTTGGTTTTCTATATATGTTATAGCACGGTTTTTAAGCTCTTCAACCAATTCTTCATTAAATCCTTCAATCGAAGCTAATGCTGAATTTTCAGTGTATGCAATTTGCTCTATACTATTATACCCTTCTGCCGCTAATAACTGAGCAATCACTTCCTCTAACTCAAGCTCTTTCACGAACAATGATGTAACATTAGTAAACTCTTCCCCGCGGCGCGTTGACTCTTGCTCTTCAGTCATAACATCAACTCCCCAACCAGTGATTTTTGATGCTAAACGTACATTTTGCCCTCTTCTACCAATAGCCATGCTTAACTGGTCATCCGGAACTATAGCTTCAACCTTACCACGCTCTTCATCAAAAATAATTTTTGTAATCTCTGCAGGATTCATAGCGTTAATGACAAACTGAGCTACGTTTTTATCCCAGTTAATAACATCAATTTTTTCACCAGCAAGTTCGTTACTAATTGCACGAACTCTTGCTCCTCTTACACCTACACAAGAACCAACTGGGTCTATTGAAACATCCGATACTGACACAGCCATTTTAGCCTTTGAACCTGGCTCGCGAGCAATAGCCTTTATTTCTATGATGTTATCATATATTTCAGGAACTTCCATTTCAAATAGCTTTCTTAAGAAGTTATCATCAACTCTTGATAAGAAAATTTGAGGACCCTTTGGCTCCAATCTAACGTCCTGTACATATGCTTTTATTCTGTCCCCAACCTGGAACATTTCAGTTCTAATTTGTTGATTACGTTGCAAAACTGCCTCTGCGCGACCTACATCAACTATGATATTACCAAACTCTACTCTTTTTACAGTTCCGTTTAAAATATCACCTTTGCGATCTTTGTAGTCTTCATATTGACGCATTCTTTCAACTTCGCCAACTTTCTGAACAATCACTTGCTTTGCTAATTGTGCTGCAACACGCCCAAGATCAATCGGGGGAAGTAATTCTTGTATTTCACTACCAACTTTTGCATCAGCCTGTATAGACATAGCCTCATCCAAAGATATTTCTAAAAAAGTATCTTCTACTTTCTCAACAACAACACGTGTACGAAACAAGCTGATTCTTCCGGTGTTTTGATCAATCTGACTGCTAATATTTTGCTCAATACCATATTTTTTACGCGCTGCAACTTCTATAGATTGCTCCATAGCCTCTATAAGACTTGCTTTTGCTATTCCTCGTTCTCTTGATACTGAGTCGACTATTTGCAATATTTCAGCTTTATTCATATTGTCCATATTTAACATCTCTCTAATTTTAAAATTATTTTTTCTTTTTTAATAAGGCTCTAAACATTTCATCTGTAAATACTAAGTTTGATCTTTTTATACTATCCTGATCAAACAAAATCTCAACTCCTTCCGAATCTAGTTTGACTTTATCTCCATCTAATCCCAGCAAAACTCCTGTATAAGTTAGCCTTTCATTTAAAGCGCTCTTTAAACGAATTTTAACCTGACGTCCCGCGAATTTTTTAAAATCTTTTGACTTTACCAATGGTCGCTCTAAGCCAGTCGAAGAAACTTCTAAAAAATATTTGTCCGAAATACAATCTTCAACGTCTAGTATTGCAGAAATATTGCGACTTACTTTTTGGCAATCTCCTACTTCTACTTTTCCACCATCCAAACGTTCAATTAAAATTTCAACGATTTTTCTGCCAGACCCATGAATAGTCACTTTCACTAGCTCAAAACCTAAAGAATTAATCGTATCTTCTATTAATTCCGATATTTTGTTTTCCATCTAGTTCCTATGTTTATAAATTTACTTTAAAGCTCAGTATAAAAAAAGGCAGGCCAAAGGCCCACCCTTAAATATTTATATATCTAATTCTTATCACCACTTTATCATGTTTTTATCACAGTGCGCAAGTATTTTTTTAATTCATTGCTAATTAGTTAAAAAGATAAGCTTACTTATGCGCTTTCATTAAATAGATTGGTGATTCATCTATAATTAGATAGATCTCAAGAACATCAAATAAAAAAAGCCACCTTCTTAAAATACATAGCAACTTTTTGCACGTATTTAAATCGGATGACTTTTATATAAAACGTAATTGGCGCTATTAATTACAAGCGTCTTTTAGTTTTTGACCCACTTTAAACTTAGGTTGCTTGTAAGCTTTAATTTGAATAGCTTCACCAGTTCTTGGGTTACGGCCAGCGCGAGCTTTAACGTCACTTACACTAAAATTACCAAAACCTACTAGTGATACCGCGTTTCCTGCACCTAGAGCACCGATAACAGAGCTTGTGAACATATCTATAACTCTTTCTGCTTCAGCTTTAGTACAATCATTTTTTTCTGCGATAAATGCTACGAAATTTCCTTTGTTCATTTTACTCTCCTTTGATTAATTAATTCGTTTTTGTTAACTTACTTAACGATTTCCATATTAACAGCAACTTTTTATTAAAATAACAAAAATTACTAACTTAAGTGGCTTTTTATAAGGGTGGTGACTACAAAATCACACTTTAGACAGATAATTCTTTGGCTCTATCTTCAAATGCTGCAACCATCTTTTCCGTAATAGTAGAAAAGAACACCCCTACAACCATATCTAGTATCCTTGATTTGAGCTCAAAATCAATAGAAAACTTAACCTCTGAGCCATTATTTACAGATTCAATCACCCAGTTATTCTTTAAAAATTTAAAAGGACCAGAAATTCCTACAACTTCTATTTTGTAAGAGCTACCATCTTCAACCCCGAAAACCCTTGATACATAAGACTCAGAGACTCCTTTGAAGGTAATATTCAGTTCCGCTTCAAGATAATCTTCATTCTTTGATAAAATAGTGGCATAACTGCACCACGGTAAAAAATTAGGGTAATTTTCTACGTCCATTATAATGCTATATAACAAACTAGCATCATATTGAATAGTTTTTGTTTCTTTATATGATCGCATTTTATACAACTATAACTTTTTCAGAGCGGATTCTCTTGCAGACTGCATTTTTTGAAAATCATCTCCTGCATGATAGGATGAACGAGTTAATGGAGAAGCAGAAACCATCAAGAATCCCTTTACTCTAGCTACACGCTCTAAATAATTAAACTCTTCTGGGGTAACATATCTATCAACGGGAGCATGTTTTTTGGTTGGCTGCAGATATTGTCCAATAGTCATGAAATCAACATTAGCAGCGCGCAAGTCATCCATAACTTGCAATATCTCTTCCGTAGTCTCACCAAGTCCAACCATGATTCCTGACTTTGTAAAAATAGTAGGATCAAGCTTTTTAACACTATGCAACACATTAAGAGAATGAAAATACCTAGCACCTGGACGTATTGATTGATACAAAGATGGAACAGTTTCTATATTATGATTATACACATCTGGCTTTGCAGCCACCACAATCTCGACCGCGCCTTCTTTCTTCAAAAAATCTGGCGTTAATATTTCTATCGTAGTACTAGGGGCAGATTTTCGGATTTCTTGTATACATCTAGAAAAATGCTCTGCTCCTCCATCTGGCAAATCATCTCGGTCCACCGAAGTAATAACAACATGCTGCAAACCAAGCTTACCTATTCCATCCGCTAATCTTTCTGGTTCATGAGGATCAAGCAAGTCTGGACGACCAGTTTTTACATTACAAAATGAACATGATCTTGTGCACACAGATCCCAGAACCATAACAGTAGCATGTTTTTTCTCCCAGCACTCACCAATATTAGGACATGCAGCCTCTTCACATACTGTGTTTAGCTTTAAATCATCAATAAGTTTTTTGGTTCCATGGTATCCCTTTGATACTGGAGCTTTTACCCGGATCCAATCTGGTCTTTTTAGTGTTTCCTTTATAGTCATAACTCAATTATATTTGCGTTTTCTGCAAGCTCTTCTATACCCACAATATCAGTTGTTGTTATAAATGTCTGCAATTTACCACTAATAATATATTCAGCCAAATGTTTTTTTCTCACATCGTCCAGATGAACAAACAACTCATCTAATAATAATATAGGCGTTGCCTTGGCGCTCAGCAAAATAAATTCTATTGAAGCAAGAATAACAGAAATCAACAACGCTTTTTGTTCCCCGGTTGAACAAAAGCGAGCTTGCCTTCCTTGCTTTTTGTGCACGACTATCATATCACTTTTATGAACCCCAAAGGAGGCTCTACCAGAATACGAATCTTTCTGGCGATTATTAGCCATGATAGCCATATATTCTTTGATAAAATCAGCCCAGTCATTCTGCGCCTCGTGTAAATCGCTAATTTGCAAATCAGCTTTAGGGAAAGGCGTATTAAGATCATCTATAGCTCTCTGCATCAGACTCATAGCATCTCGCCTCGAACCATCAATAACCCTTGCCTCAATTGCAATTTTTTCTTCAAGAGACGTAAGCCAGGAAGATTGCGACAAATAATCCCTATCTTGCAGTATTTTAGTGCGCTCTCTTACATAATGCTCATACTTGGCGATGCTTTGGGCATGCTTAGCATTGAAATTATATACTATACGATCTAAAAACCTCCTTCTATTACCAGGGGAGGATAAGAACAAATCTTCCATTTGCGGAGTAAGCCACACAACATTTAGTAAATTTGGCAACTCAGCACTAGAAACAGAAGAACCATTATACGTTATTTTTCTTGATTTGGCACGCAAAGAGAAAGATGAAACAATTTCTGCAGAGCCTAATTTACTTTGTATGTCAAATGCAGCTTGCCAAGAATCAGATCCGTCCCTACAAAGATCATCAAAATGAGCGGACTTCAAGCCTTTACCCGGTGACAACAGAGACATAGACTCAAGAATATTAGTCTTGCCGCTTCCATTTGGGCCAACGATAATATTAATACCAGGAGCACAACTCAAAGATAACTCGGATAAGTTTCGGTAATTTCTGAGATTTATTTTTTTAAGATATGCCTGCTTCATCTCCTTTATTTAGCTGGATAAGTGATTTTGATTTGCTTTATAGCGCGCGGAGTTGCTTCCAGAATTTCAGCGACGATATCCTTTGTAATATGAACCACTTCCCCTTTTTCCAAAACACTACCTGACAAAGCCATAACAAGACCTGCTATCGTGTCAAATTCATCATCAGCACTGCTTAACTTCACTCCAAGAATCTTCTCTAACTCTTCTATTTCTACTCTAGCGCTTGTAATCAACACTCCTGGTTTGATTATTTTGTAATCTTCATCAACACCAATATCATGTTCATCATCAATATTACCAACAATTTCCTCAATAATATCTTCAATGGTCACAAGACCGTCTGTGCCACCATATTCATCTACAATGATTGCTATATGCGTTCTGCTTCTTTGCATCTGAGCCAATAAATCGATTAACTTCATTGAATAAGGAGACACAATATGTTTTCGTAAAAGTTTTTTTAAATTAAAATTCTTTGATTCTACTATTACTTCAAACAAATCTTTTATATGCAAAAACCCAAGAATATTATCTAAATGTTCATGATATACTATAATTCTTGCATGAGCATGCTCTACAATAACTTTGTTTAGCTCTTCTAAGCTAATATTATCTGCAACAGAAATAATATCTGCTCTTGGAATCATAATATCCTCAAGAGTTTTTTCAGAAAAACTCCCCATGTTATTTAGAATCTCCCCTTCTGTTGCTATATCCGCAATAACGTTATGAGGTTTATCTGATCTAGATTTATCTGTTTTTTTCTTCTGCCAGAATGATTTTAATTTGCTTAATAGGCAGTTTATTGATTTTTTCCCCACCGAGGGACCCTCATTATCTGAAGCTCTAGGCATATATTTATGTTGTTTTTATATTATTAATTAATATGGTGAAGCTATTCCAAAACTATTCAACACTTCAACTTCAATAGCTTCCATAGCACTTGCCTCATGTTCCTCCATATGATCGTACCCAATCAGATGAAGTATAGCATGAATTACCAAATGTTTAAAGTGGTCTTGAAAACTAATAGAACTTAGGTCCGCTTCCTGCTTAATAGTTTGGTAACTAAACGCTATGTCACCTAAATACATATACTCTGAATCAACCTCAAATTCAACTATTCTCTGCCAATCTATCTCCAAATCAGGAAAAGATAATACATTCGTGGCTTTGTCCTTATTTCTAAATTCACCATTCAGTGATTTTATTTTTTTATCTTCCGTTAACAAAACCGATAACTCAAACTCCTTCACCTTGGAAAAGTTAGGATATCGAGACAAAATGCGCTCTGCTATTTCTGCAAAAAACTCTGGATTAATTTCAGAGAACATATTCCACTCTTCGTTATCTTGAGCTATTTCAACAAGAATATTCACTTAAATCTACTCCAAATTTAACAATTACTGCTACTATAAACTATATAGTTTTGATACTCAAACATATTATATTTTCTCTGTATTTTTAGATTGAAGCGTATAAGTGGCTATAATTTACAAGTGATTTACACCACACCTGCCTAAACTAATATTAATAATACTTTTTATATTAACTGATTATTAATTAGTTAGCGTTACCATTAAAAGTAAGAGAGGTAATTAATATAAGGATTAGAAACAAAAACTCTCTGTAGAAACTAAAATATAGGTAAAATATGGGACCAGAAATTGTATTAATTATAGCGCTCTGTGCCGGTGGAATGTCGTTAATATCAGGAGGAACATCGGTCTTATCGTTTTATCACGCAAAAAAGGTTTCCAAAAATGTTTCCAAAGACACTACTCATGTTATAATCACAGAAAAAATATCTGATGGAGTGAAAACGAAGGAAAAAATTGTGGACCTTAAAACTACTGATTTTGACAGTAGCATCCTTTCCTCAGACACTATGGAAACTGGTAGACCCAATGAAGTAGCTAATACTTTAGCATCAGGAGCTGCTTATGCCTTGAAAGCTATTTCTGGATGTACGATTTCTGGAAACACCGAAGTACAAAAAACCCTTCATACTTCTGTTGAAGTAACCCCTCCCGAAAACTCAGACCTACCTAGAATTCATTGCACATCAGATTCAATAATAGAAGCATCGAAAAACAACCAAATGCCCGATGAGACCAATAATTCCAACTCCACAAGTTCAGCACTTCATCACACTGAACTTGAAATAGCTGCAGCTAATGACTCAAATAATTTGCCAGCTAGACCTACATATAATTTAATGATAGAAGAGCTGGTAAAGGAGTCTAATTCAAAAAATCTTAATGCAGAAAATACTAATCAAGAGCTCAATATACTGGCCGAGGGTGGCGTAGAGATGGTTGATACATCCAATAACCCCGCTGAAACAACACTACCTGAAGAATCCGATCAATCTTCAACACAAAATACATTTAGTCCAATAACACCCGATGATTCAATTTATCGAGATGCTAGCACTCCAGATATAGAAGAATTACATGAAATAACTAAAATCGGCAACAATGATGGATTTTATAGCTTCAACGAATATAGCTACGAACTAGATTAATAGTAAGTTTACTCAAATTACGTTTAGAGCGATATATATCACTCTAAACGCAATCACAATTATATACAAAAACTCCTCTTCTCCCTTAGCCCATCCTTAATTCGATGCTATCTTGCATAATCTTGAATTATATTAATAGGGATTTATGTTAGGCAGTCTTTTTTCAAAATTCGGTGGCGCTATTGGTAATGGTCTTGGTGGAGGTATATTATCTACCATCGGTAGATATGGCGGGAAAATGCTTGGGGATCACCTAGAAGACAAAGCCCTCCATCGTACAGAATCTAGCTATAAGTTCACTAACATTAAAGACGGATTTCGCATAACCAAAGCTAGCTACGGGTCTCCGATTCCATTGATCTTTGGAAGAACGCGCGTCACCGGACAAATCATCTGGATAAGCAACGTGAGAGAACAACGCAATACAAGCACAACAAGATCTCACTTCAAAAGTAAACATCTAACCCTAGAGAAAAACACTATATCACTAGAATATTATGCTAATTTTGCTATTGCTCTATGTGAAGGAGAAATTTCTGAAATAGGACGCGTTTGGTATAACGACCAAGTAATCAATCTTGGAAAATATAACTTCAGACTATATAAAGGCGACGAAAAGCAACTGCCTGACCCTTTGATTTCCAACCTCTCAGACGAGCCATCACCAGGATATCGCGGCCTTGCTTATATTGTTTTCGAAAGATTACCACTCGCAGATTTTGGAGACACTATACCCAATTTATCTTTTGAAGTAACAAGAAAATCCAATGCAAAACAAGATAGCTCCGTTGAGGATCTAGTTAAATCAATAGTAATAATTCCTGGCTCTGGTGAATATGTATATGATACAAAAATACAAAAAAAATCCACGATTTTACCCTCAGGAGCAGTTCTCTCTACTACAACCATAAACTCTCATAACCATTTTAATATAGCCAATAGTGTTCACAGCCTTAATCAACTTCAAACAACCTGTGAAAATATTGAGTGGGTTGCTCCTGTCGTTTGTTGGTTTGGAAATAATATAGATGCAAAGCATTGCACTATAAGGCCCGCTATTGAATTTAATGACCCTAAAGTATCTTATAGCGAAGAATGGTCTGTTGGCGGCTATAATCGAAGTAATGCATACGAAATATCGAAAGATGAACTACAAAACCCTCTATATGGTGGGAGCGTGAATGATGCGAGCGTAATAAGATATCTAGAAGAAATAAAATCTCGTAATTTAAAAGTTATGTTTTACCCAATGTTTTTTCTAGACACTGCTCAAAAACCTTGGCGTGGACACGTCACCACAGATCCAGAGAACATAAGGAATTTCTTTCGTAAGAATGAAGGTTATAATAAGTTTATTTTACACTATGCGCACCTGGTGAAAAATCACATTGATGCTTTTGTAATTGGATCTGAACTAATTGGCCTAACCAAAGTTCGGGATGGTACCACTTTCCCTGCCGTCAATGAATTAATAGAACTTGCCAGACAAGTGAAGGAGATCGTTGGAGAAAATGTGCAAGTTACCTATGCTGCAGATTGGTCTGAATATCATCATACCACAGGAGGCTGGTATAACCTAGATCCTCTGTGGGCGTGCCCTTATATTGATTTCATAGGTATTGATGCGTATTTCCCCGTAACAAAATCCATGTCCTCTGCCATAACACCAGAAGAGTTAGCAGAAGGATGGATAAGCGGAGAAGGCTACGATTACTACGTCGATTATGCTAATAACACTCAGCATCAGCTTCAGCCTGAATATGCTTGGAAAAATATACGCTTTTGGTGGGAAAACACACATACAAACCCCGATGGATCTCTGACCCCGTGGCAACCAAGATCTAAACCTATATGGTTTACTGAGTTTGGCTTTCCTTCCATAGATAAAGCATCGAACCAGCCAAATGTATTCTTCGATCCAAAATGTTTAGATGGAGGATCACCAAGGCATTCAAATGGAACAATAGATTTTTCTATCCAAAGAAAAGCGATACGCGCATTTCTAGAATATTGGAAAACACAAGAATATATAGGGGGAGATGTTTCTATGGACTTGGGATGCGAGGCCCTACCCCGCATGGCCTCATATGAATTTTTGGAAAGATGGAAATCTATGGGAAAAAGGTCATTGGGTAAACAACAAATTCGGGGCAAGTAGTGTTGCTTCAATTTTACTTGAAATTTCTCAAAGATGCGGCATAGACATTAATCACGTTGAAGTTTCCAGCGTTGATGAAGTAGTGGAAGGCTTAATACTCAGCAATCAAACTACCGGAGTTAGCGCCATCAATACCCTGAGGACTTCTTATTTTTTTGATATATGTGCCAATAATGGTGAAATTATTACTTTTCAAAAAAGAGGCCTTAAGCAAGAATTACCGTTAAGCTCAAAATTTTGTTTAAAAATCTCTGATAATAATTTCATAGAGGAGATTGAAATCTCCAAGGAAACAACTCTCGGCGCAATTAATCTACACTACCTGCATCATCATAAAGACTATGACTCAGAATATATTTATATAAACAATGAAATGACGACTTATAAAAGCAAAGCTATGATTTGCTTACCAATTGTTTTAACAGAAGAAGAAGCTAGCAATATAGGAAAATTAATACTTAAAAATGCAGCTATAGAAGACAGAATAATTAAATTTATTATAAATAACAATAATATCAATATAAAACCTACTGACTTTATAATCCTGAAGCACCATGAGGTAAAATATTCTATTCGGATAATAAACACTCAAATTAATTCGAATAACAAGACTGCAGTTATTGGAATCATAGACAAACGAGAAAACTATTTCAGCATACCAGCTTCTCGTAATCAATTAGACTTACAGACAAGCCTAAATATTGATAGCGCACTAATTGTGCTAGATCTACCATGGGCGCTTGATGACTCACTAGAGCCGTTCCTCGCTGTATATTTACGCCATAATACAAGTGCTGCTTTATCTGCTCGCTTAACTTCTGACCTAAATTATACTTGGAATCGCATTGCAACCCTATCCCCATCAACTTCTATTGGAGAAGTAATTGAAATAAATCAGGATGCTCTGATCAATAGCTTCATGATAGATAATGCCAGCACCTTCATAATCAAAGGGTATAAATTAGAGCGCAATCTATCAAATGAATGGCAATTTGCAATGATAGGAGAAGAGCTTGTTCGTTTTAAAAATTTTGAAAAAATACAAGATGGCTTATATCTACTATCTAATATCACAAGGGGCGAAAATGGCACAGAGGATAAGATACATCAGCATGCGATTAATGAACATTTTGTCATAATCGAAACCGGAGCAAACATCATTCCGGTATCCGAGAAATTAATAGGTAAAAAAGTTGCCTTTCAGTCATCGCAAATTGAACAAGTAATTACCTATGAAAACAAAGCATTTTCTAGGCTAAATCACTTTATCACCACACATACTCTAAATGATGAGCATTTGTACTTGAAATGGACCACGATTTTAAAAAATAATTCAAACTGGTCAAACGAAGCGCTTCAAGATGATATTGAATTTACCATTAAAATAAATAATCAGGGTCAAGTTTACACCTGTAAAACAGATATAAATGAAATAACTATAGATATTAAAGATCTTGATCTTAGTCCTAACTATTCAGTCGCTATATTATAATTTCATACAACAAAAGAGAACTAACATTATGAAAACTACTAATTTTCACATGGACCTAATGATTCCAAACCAATCTAATAAAGATGTACTGTTTAATGAATCACTTCTTACTATTGATAATTTTATGAAATTATCAATCAATGGCTTTATAACAACAACCCCAACAAGCCTAGCCGTTGGAGAAAAATATATTATTACTACAGGAGAGCACAAAGACCATATTTGCTACAGAGTTCATGCTAGTAAAGCCATACAATATTGCGTTCCAAGCAAAGGAATGATGTTTTACCTAGACGAGACTCATAATTTTATATTATATAACGGCAATGAGTGGGAAGAAGTAAGCGCAAACCATAACTCTAATGATGGAGCAACTTCAGCTTCTGAATCAAGGGATTCATCTTCGAACTTTTCTGTTGCAAAAAATTTCACCGGGATAAATGAATTATTTGAAGCAGATAGCACTACACCATATTATTATTTATACCTAAATGGCGAGACCAGCCTTTCTTTTAAACAAGCAGAGCTAGCTGAAATAACTATTATAATTAAGCAATGCTATAATGCCTCCTTTCCTCTAATCTGGCCAGACAATATTCTATGGGAGCACAAAACCCCGCACACAATGACTCCGACAGCAAACTCCATTGATATCATTAAACTCTATCGCTTGCCGGAAACAACTCACTTCCTAGGTAAAATCATAGGTCAAAATTTTCAATTCTAACTACTCAAGGTAAATAACTATGATTACTTTACTAGCTTCAATTGCTGGTTTTATAAGTTCTATAGTACCAGAAATTATAAAATATTTTAAAGATGTAAATGATAAAAAACATGAACTAAACATACTTGATAAACAAATAAAGCATAGCGCTAACACTGCATCTCAAACTCTAGAAGAAATTCATGTATCTAGGGATATTTTTGAGCATGCTTCTCTATATTCAACCTATAAAACTGACATAAAATGGGTTGATTCATTGAATGGATCGGTGCGCCCAATATTAGCCTATAGCTTTTTTCTTATGTATATGTGGGTAAAATACATACAGTATCAAGCTATTTCTGCTAGCGCGCACGTAATTGAACACATAGAAATAATTTGGAATGTAGATGATCAAGCTATCTTTGCTGGCATCATCAGTTTCTATTATGGTCAACAAACCTTCAGAAAAGTTTGGAGAAACTGACAATAATTATTTCTGCTATGCCCTAAATCTACTCTGCCGCTCTACTTAGACGATCATTTATTGCTAGACCTATGGATTGATTAGGAATCGAAGCAACAGCAATGGTTTTTATATTATTTGCTAGCGCAAATTCATCTAATTCATGCAAATAATCGAATAAGTTAGAAGCGGCCTCTGCCAAATCACCACTGCTACTCAAGTTCAATGATCCATTGCTATTTAAATTACTATCTGCAAAATTTAGACCCAATTCTCCTTGCAAAATATTTGTTGCATTAATCCTTAACTTTGTACGCGGAGAGTAATGACGATACATCATGCCTGGAGCTTTTATTGCTGACAGTTTAGAAGCAATCGACACTTCCTTTTCAAGTGCAGATTCAATAGTTTCTGGAGTGACAAATCCATATCTTAAGATAGTGGGAACTGCGCTACTTAAATCAATAATAGTTGACTCTAAGCCAAAATTACACTTACTCTCAGATTCTAATACAAATATTTCATCTAGGAAATTATGTTTAACATGCTGGTGCGATGTTGGACTCAAAAAACCCGATTTATTAGCGCTTGGTGCGGCTATAGGGCGACCACTTGCTTTTATTAGATTCAAAGCTACCTGATTCGAAGGAACCCTAATAGCAATAGTTGGTAGACCAGCATTTACACAATCAGCTAGCTCTGCATTTTTTTTCCTTGGCAAAACCATGGAAAGTGGGCCGGGCCAAAATTTGGATAATTTATGCGCATCATCATTAAACTCCGCAAGCATCATAGCCTCTTCTACAGACGCTACATGAACTATAAGGGGATTATTGTTTGGTCGTCCTTTAGCACGAAATATCTCAAGACAAGCCTCTTGATTCCGCGCATCAGCACCCAGACCGTAAACCGTTTCCGTGGGGAAGGCTACTAGCCCCCCTTCCCTAATTATCTTTGCCGCTTTGTCGATTTTTTTCATTTAAAACTTATTAAACTTAGCTATTTTATCAAAAATCTGTTTCACCTTGGACAAAAGTAACATGCGATTATTTGCTATAGTTTCATCTTGATCTTTAACCATTACATTATCAAAAAACTTGGCAATTGGCTGTAGCATATTAGCCAAAACTTCTAAAGACTCTTTGTAATTTTTTGCACTTAATGCGTCAGTAATTTTAACATCACAACTATTTATAGAAGCCAATAAATTTTTCTCATGTTCAGTAACAAAAGCTGATTCATCAATATCACCTTGCAACTTTGAAGCTCCTAAGATATTAGTCGCTCTTTTGTATGCTAGCAACAGATCATCCCCCTCTTTGCTAGACAAGAACTCCTTAATCGCGGCAAGCTTAGCTTGAACTTCAACCAAATCAGACTCAATTGTTAAATTTAACACTGATGAAATGGCATCTAGTTCATATTTATCTTTAAAGAAATATTTCAATCGCTCTTCCAAAAATGACGTAATATTCTTATGAAAGTCGTCATTAATGGGAATATTATTCTTATATTTATTGACCGTAAAGGCAATTAGTTTTGATAGATCTACAGTTAAATTATTTTCTAATATAATGCGAATAATGCCAAGAGCTTGTCTTCTTAAGGCGAAGGGATCTTTAGACCCACTAGCTTTTTCACCAGCAAGCATAAGGCCGCACAGATTATCCATTTTATCCGCTAAAGCCAAAATAGCAGCAGATTTCGTTGGACAATGATCTGATGACCCTTGAGGCTTATAGTGATCGCGTATTGCTACAGCAATTTCATCACTCAAAGATTCTGCCTTTGCATAGTGATAACCCATAATACCTTGCAGAGTTGAAAATTCATCTACCACCTCGGAAACAATATCGCTTTTACACAAAAGGGCTGCCTTAACCAAATCATCATTATTAGGATCTAAGAATTTTACTATTGAAGCTAGGCGCAGTGTTTTTTCTTTCAGGTTACCTAGCTTGGCATGGAAAATAACTTTATTAAGGCGTTCTGCTTTTTCTTGCATGGATGTTTTAAGATCCTGGTTATAAAAATATAATGCATCAGCAAGTCTAGCCGATAATACTTTTTCATTACCCGATATAACTGCATCAACATCTGTTGAAGCAATGTTCGATACAAAAAGAAAATATGGAGCGAAATTGCCATTTTTATCAAACAAGCTGAAATATTTCTGGTGACTACGCATTGCACTAACAAGAATTTCGCTAGGCAAAGATAAAAAAGCCGCTTCTATCTTTCCAACTAAAACTTGTGGATATTCAGCAAGCCCAACCACCTCTTCCAATAAAGCATTATCTTCTTTGATAACCAGACCTAGTTTATTTGCTTCTTTATTTATATTTTCTTGAATATATTTCTTCCTTTTGGATGCATCAAGAACCACAAAATTATTTTCTAGATGCTCGGTATATTCAGAAAAATCACGTACACTAGCTGGCTCTGGCGCCATAAATCTATTACCACGACATTGGTCATTAGCTATAATATGTCCATACTTAAATGGAATAACTTCTCTATCAAAAACACACAGAATGTTTTGCAATGGGCGTACCCATTTTATATTATAGCTTCCCCAATACATAGATTTAGGCCAAACATACTCGGCCAATGGTTTATCTAAGCTATTAAGGAGTATATCTCTTGTATTTTGCTCTGGAATCACTTGTTTATACACAAAGAACTCAGTGCCTTTGACTTCCTCGCGCACTAACTGTTCTATAGTAATGTTATGCGAACGACAAAAGCCCTCAATTGCTCCTTGAGGGGCCGTAACCTTAGGTCCTTTGAACTCTTTGATGCTTTCTGGCAATTTAGTCAACATACCAGTCACATGAATTGTTAAGCGCCTCGGCCCAATATACACTTCAAGATCGTCGTATTTAATTCCAAGCTCTGCAAAATATTTCGGAAATATCTCTTTATAAGCAGAAACTGCTTTTGGCTGCATCATAGCTGGAATTTCTCCAGAGAATAATTCTAATAATAATTCACTCATAACGCTGCCTCTTTTTCAATTTCCATCCATTTTTCACAGGATAATTTAGCTAAATTACGTACACGACTTATATAAGAAGCTCGCTCCGTAACACTCACAACCCCGCGAGCACAAAGAAGATTAAATAAATGACTCGCTTTCATACAATATTCATATGCAGGCATAGGCAGATTAGCTTCAACTAGTGCAATTGATTGTTTTTCAGCGTCGTCAAAATGCCTCAAAAGTATTTCTGTGTCTGCTAATTCAAGATTGAACTTAGAAAATTGTTTTTCAGCTTCAAAATCAACTTCTCCATAGGTCAACGCCTTCTCTCCAACTTGACCATTCCAATCCAGATCCTTTACTGCGTCAACTCCTTGTATATATAGTGCCAAACGTTCTAGTCCGTAAGTTAACTCTCCTGCTACCGGCCTGCAATCAATACCTCCAATCTGCTGCATGTACGTAAACTGAGATACTTCCATACCATCGCACCATACTTCCCAGCCAAGACCAGAGGCGCCTAAGGTCGGAGATTCCCAGTCATCTTCTACGAAACGCACATCATGCTTTTTCATATCTATCCCAAGATGCTCCAGGCTCTTAAGGTATAATTCTTGAATATTATCTGGTGAAGGTTTGAGGATTACCTGGAACTGATAATAGCGCTGCATACGATTTGGATGCTCAGCATAGCGGCTATCTGTTGGGCGTCTCGATGGCTGAACATAAGCGACATTCCATGGCTTTGGTCCTAATGAACGCAATACTGTTGCTGGATGAAACGTTCCAGCACCAACCTCAAGATCATAAGGTTGTAATAGTGCGCACCCCTGATCTTGCCAATATTTCTGCAATTCCAATATCAATTCTTGAAATGATAACTTCTTCATAGTCTTCTATAATTAATTAGAATGATTTATAGTCATGCAGTATAGAGACATTTTTTACAATTGGCTAATACAAATTATTGCATTAACGCGGCGCTCTGCAAATATAGCTATAGTGAATTTAATTGGAGTTTGAGTAGGAATAACGAGGAAGCACTATAGATAATAGGCGACCGAGGAAATGACGACCTTCAAACTTCAACTCAAAAACACTATACATCTAATTGCTTATCATTATCACGCAGAGAAGATAAAAAAAATAGCCACAGAAAACTCCGTAGCTATTTTTAATTATTCTTTCGAATTCAAGATATAAGTAAATTTATTAAAAGTCAGAATCTGATCCTGAATCTGAACTAGAAGCCGCTTCCCCGCATATCTGCAAACCAAAACATGTAGTGCTGTTATCTTCAAGGTCACTAATCATATCCACGCTATCCATGCTATCTAGCAGACTTTCATTGTGTTGAATCTCTGCATTAGCTTCAGCTGCCTTATAACCCTCTATACCAGCTTCATGTAGCGTGCTCAACGCCCCTTCAAATGTTGTTACGATGACTGCATCCCATAATACTGATTGCACTAGACAAAAGCTATCGACAACTAGCTTAGCAAAAAAAGGCCCATCTTCTAATTCTGCAGCTACTTGCCCTAAATGAGAGGCATCTTTTGTATACCAAGTGTTTGATACAAACTCTGCAAATTTCGAGAGAACATTAGAATCACCGATCTCTTCATTTAGATTATTCAACTTATAAGTAATTTCAACATTTGCGCTTTTAGTAGAATGCCACCTTCCACCTTCCCAATCCCAACTTCCATCTTGATAGTATTTATAGCTGGTTTTTACTAAATTATAACTAATTTTAGTTAAATCTATAGCAGT
Source organism: Rickettsiaceae bacterium (assembly GCA_029251475.1). Taxonomy (GTDB): domain Bacteria; phylum Pseudomonadota; class Alphaproteobacteria; order Rickettsiales; family Rickettsiaceae; genus Megaera_A. The sequence goes on along the minus strand of JAQXDF010000019.1, from coordinate 4,301 downwards.
ATCATATGTATATCTAGTTGCATGTATTGCAGTCTTTGCTGCAACCGTAGTTGGAATCACTACTGCCCCCTTAAAAAGAGGCATAGCTGATGCACCCAAAAAACTAGTAAAATTACTAGTTACCACGCTAGCGGTCTCTACTGCGCCCGAAAAAGAGTTAGACACGTAATTAAAAGCTCTATTAAACATAAACTTTACCTAAGTTTGTATTACAAATGCATTACCGCACAATATGCTTTGTACTATAAACAAATTAACATTAATTGTCAACTTTTTTTAATAATTTTTTCTTTATTCGTATAGATATATTAATATTTACCTTGTAATAAGAATTAAAAATAGCAATAGCTAGGCATTGTTACCACTTGAATATGCTTGTTTGTAATTATAAATTTATAGAAAAAATTAGTTAGCCAACGACGCGAGCATACATATAATAATCCTTATGTTCGCCTCCCACAACTTCATATTTTTTGAGCACACCTTCTTGTTTAAATCCACATCTTTCAAGCAGCTTAATGGATCTCTCATTATCAGTAATAACAGTTGCCTGCGTTCTAATGATACCAAGGGCCTGATCAGCAAATTGTAAAACAGCTTTAATTGATTTGAGCATTATTCCTTTGCCCCAATACTCTGGGCTTAAATCATAACTAATATCGGCCCTTGAATTAGCAAAAGATATTAGGTTAAAACCGGCCGTACCAATCATTTGATCATTTTCCTTAAGAGCTATAGCCCAATAAATACTTCTTTTATCTTTGAATAAGCCGCCCCAATATTTCATTTCTTCCTCAGCTTTTACTAGAGTTTCTGGTCTATTATCCTGGGTTAAGTAGCTTGCCATTTCGCTGCGACTCATATAGTTGAAATAATCTTGAGCATCGCTATCTTTAATTTCGCGCAAAATTATATCCCCTAAATCTATTTCTGGGAAGGGACCAAAAAAATATTGTATATTCAAAATTAACCTACATATACTATTGGATCTTTCGCATTATTTTCTTCAAAAGCTTTCAGGCGCACCAAACAAGCATGACACTTTCCGCATGACTCTCCTTTAGGAGTGGGGTCATAGCAAGTAATCGTATTGCTATAATCTACACCTAATTTAAGACCTTCTGTAAGTATTTCGGTTTTGGTCATCTCTATCAGAGGAGCTGTTATAGAAATTTGCTTCCCCTCTACCCCAGATTTTGTAGCAAGGTTAGCCATATTCTCATAACTTTTCAAATATTCACTTCTACAATCTGGATAATTAGCGGAATCAGTCATATGAGCTCCTATAAAAATATCCTGAGCACCAATTACTTCTGCATAACCAAGGGCATAACTCAAGAAAATAGTATTTCTAGCTGGCACGTAAGTGACCGGAATATCATCACCTAGATCTTCTGATTTATTATATTTTGGTACAGAAACGTCTTTAGATACTAATGCCGAGGTACTGAATGCAGATAAATCTAAATTGATGATTTGATGATTTTTAACATTATAGTTAGTAATAAACTTCTTGATTTTCTCTATCTCAATAACATGGTTTTGAGCATAATTAAAACTCAAAGCGTGTATCTCAAAGCCTTGCTTTTCTACCATAGCAAGAACCGTAGAAGAATCCAAACCACCACTTACCAATACTACTGCTTTTTTACTCATAATAACCACCTATTTTAAATGTAATAACATAACTATAAAAGAGCAAATTGTTCATTGCAAGAATTATTGATACAAAAACTGCCTTGAGTTAGAATACAACTCACAATCACAGTCTTATCAAACTTATATCTTAAGCATACTTAAACTATAACTCTTGAAAAAACTGTGTAATATGATTATATGTAAAAAAACCTTTGAACCATAAGAGACCCATGACAGAAAAAGATTTTTCAAATTTAACCGGTAAGGTTTTAATTGCTAGCCCATTTGCCATGGAAGGTAATCTATTCCATCAATCATTGATTTATATTGCTAAAAATACCACTGATGGCTCTGTAGGGTTAATTTTCAATCACACAGTAACTAATGCAGCAGCAAATAGTCTTTTTAATAAAATAGACATTAATGCAGCTGAATTGAATCTTAATGTACATCTGGGAGGACCAGTTGAAATGGCGAGGGGTTTTTTCTTACACAGCAATGAATATGACAAAGACACCTTATTCAAATCAGATGGTCATTCCCTAGCCGTTAGCTCTAATCCCGAGATTGTAAAGGATATTGCCGGAGGCACTGGGCCACAGAACAGTATATTTATTATAGGGTATACTGGATGGAATGCTGGACAATTAGAATTTGAATTAGAGCATAATCTATGGATAGTATCAGAACCAGATCATGATCTAATTTTTCAAACAAATCCTAAAGAAAAATGGAATAAAGCCTTAGGGAAATTAGGAATTTCTGCCAAGGATTTTGTAGACCTAAACGCCGCTAGTTGCTAACACTCAACCGCGCTTTAAGACTAGATAAAATCTCCTACATTCTCTAGGAATAGTTTTGCCCTATGAGATTTTGGTTTGACAAAAAATTCTTCAGATGGCTGATCTGCAAGCACTAATCCCTTATCCATAAATATGATGCGATCTGCGATTATTTTTGCAAATTTAATGTGATGAGTAATAACTATCATAGTCATTTGAGATTTCAGATCATTGATAATTTCTATTATATCTTTGACCACTTCTGGATCAAGCGCCGAAGTTGGCTCATCAAAAAGCAAAATTTCTGGATCCATCATTAGCGCTCTACAAATTGCAACTCTTTGTTTTTGCCCGCCTGAAAGCCCCAGCGGAGATGAGCTTGCTTTTTCAAGCATACTAAACTTTTTAAGCAATTTGCGAGCCTTCTCTTCTGACTCCAATTTGTTTTTGTTTAACACATTCATAGGTCCATATGTCAGATTTTCTAACACAGACATATGTGGAAAAAGATGGAATTGCTGGAATACCATACCAATTTTAAAGCATAATTTGCTTCTATTGCTGCTATTTAGCTTCTTTCCATCGATCAGGACGTTACCACTAGTTGGATCTTCTAAATTATTTATACAGCGTAATAAAGTTGATTTTCCACTCCCCGAAGAACCAATAACAACAACCGTTTCTCTTTTATTGAATTTCAGATTTATATCCTGAATAGCTGCGCGGTCATTAAATTTTTTAGTAACATTCTCTAAAGCGATCATAGGGCTAGCCTATTTTCTAAGGACATTGCAAAGCTGCTAATAACCAAAACCATTATGTAATATGTAGCAGCAGCTGTTAGCATAGGCGTGAAGAATGTATATGTTTCGGCCGATACTACTTGCGCTCTGCGCATCAAATCCATTTCCCCGATCACTGAAATTATCGCTGATTCTTTTACTAAATTGATTAATTCATTTACAAGAGCAGGAAGGATACTACGTAAGGCTTGCGGAAGAATAATATCTTTCATACGCAATATCGGTGGAACGCCTAGAGCTTTTGCCGCTTCTATTTGCCCTTTATCAACAGAATTAATACCGGACCTAATTATCTCGGACACATAAGCGCCAGAATTTAATGAAAATGCCAAGACACCAGCCGAAAATACGCTAAGCTTTATGCCGATTAGACCGGGCAAACCATAATATACTATAATTAATTGGATCAAGACCGGGGTCCCACGAAATATGGAAGTATAAGCGTGAGCAAATAATCTTAAAGCCTTAACATCTACCACCTTACAAAAGGCAAGAAAAGTAGCAATAATCAACCCAAAACAAACGGCTGCTACACTGTATTTAAGCGTAACAAACACCCCCTGAACAATAAAAGAAAGATACGGAGCAAACTCCACTAGGTCATTATACATATGTTTATAATATTATATTCACCCTAAGAATAGGGAGTTTTTATCCCCTAGTCAACGACAATTAGGGAGCAAGAGATTATGGCAGAACTTTACATGAATAACATTTATGTCTTATTGGACTCTAAGTTCTTCCTTTTTTCTCTCCAAGCATAAAAAATCTTCTGAAGTCTAGTTGGCCTCTTATCTAACTGAGATTCAGTAGTACTATCAACTGGATAGCCTCTTTTTTCTCTCCAAGCATAAAAATCCTGTCGTTTTTTTAATAGTCTATTAGGTTTCAATAACCCTCTATATTGTATAGATTTCCTTGTTTTTAACCTTATCTCTGCTACTTCATCTCTTGCTTTATTTACTCTAAAGATAGACTGTATCTTAGTCGCTGCTGCTTTTTTCTTAGCAAACTCTGCTTTTGCTTCGTGCCCCCTGAAAACAGACTTTATCTTAGTCGCTGCTTCTTTTTTCTTAGT
>JAQXDF010000056.1 GCA_029251475.1 Rickettsiaceae bacterium | reverse complement strand
CTTTGTTCCAATCTTTTCATTTAACTTATCTGAGAATGCAAATATCGGCGCACCAATCTCTACATCATAACCACGTAGTGCTGATTCGTATGTGTGACCACCTGATAAAGCGAAAATAGAAGTTCCTTGCATATCTACTTTAGTCTTACGGTGAGATGTTTTCTTTCTTTTAGTCTGTGGAACATAGATATTTGCTCTTGCATCAACATACTTGCTCAATGCTTCAACACCCGCTGTAAGACCATTTACAGTAAACTTGCTAGCTGTTTGTCTGCGGTCAAAATAAGCATATGCACCAAAAATAGCTTTATCTTCGTAGTTATGCCTTAATACTAAACCTAAGTTGATCTCCTTACTTTTCTTATTATCAACCTTTAGCTTCAAATCAATAATAGGCAGCGTGTTACCCGTGCAAGATAGCTGCTGCATGTAGTTAAATTCACTAATTTTTCTGCCCTTACTAAACCTTCCTGAAAGATCCATCGATGGGTTATAGATATAATCATCGGCCTTAACAACTGAACCTGCTAGAAAACTTGCTAGTATTATTGAACTGCTTAGTGCGCTTGTTGATAATTTTTTCATATAGATAAATCTTCATGTTTAGTTAAGTTTAATTATAGCTTAATAACTTATTATTTAGTTATTTTAATATTTGCTATAAATAGTATTAACGCAAGTTAGTATTAACGTCAAGGATTATTTATTAGTTATTTGATTTATTGTTTGTTAAAGGTTAAATTAACTTAAGAAAAGAAGCGGTGGCGTCAACAAAAACGCTATTGAAATAATGAGATCTATAAAATAATAAATCTTACTGTTTTGAAATAAGAGAATATTGGGAGATATATAGATAAAAAAAAAGAGATCAACCTACCCAAATATCTAGGGATAGATCAATCTCTTCTATGTTAGAACTTTACTGAAAAGGAAAAATCTCTAAATTAACTTCGTTTTTTCCTAAGCAACAATAGTATAGCTAGCTGGGAACACCAACTAACACAAGCGCCTTTATATCGCTCGTTTTAACTTGATCCTAAGAGCAGCTACTCTTGTATTATACTCCGCTTGATGCGTCTTTGGAACATAGCGATAATGGATTACCTTAAGCATCTCTAATTTTTTTACAGCAGACATGCTACCCAATCTATTTTCTATTGCATCAAAAAAACGCTTCTGTGTTTTCCTACGTAAACTTTCTGTCCTATCTGTATTTATCATAGCTCTAAGAGCAGTCAGGATTGGGTGCAGTTCGTTACCTAAATAATCAAGACCTAAGCTTGCAGCATTTTTTCTCAAAATATTAAGCATACCTTTTAAATCCACAGGCCTAGCTCTTTCGACCTCATCTACTCTTACTTTGCACCCTCTAAAGATAGACTGTATCTTAGTCGCTGCTGCTTTTTTCTTAGCAAACTCTGCTTTTGCTTCGTGCCCCCTGAAAACAGACTTTATCTTAGTCGCTGCTTCTTTTTTCTTAGTAAATTCTGCTTTTGCTCGTGCCATTCTAGCTAAAGACTGTAATTTAGCTGCCGCTGCTGCTTCTGTCCTAGCTTCTGCCCTTGTTTTATTACCTCTGAAGATAGACTTTATCTTAGTCGCTACTGCTTTTTTCTTAGCAAACTCTGCTTTTGCTCGTGCCATTCTAGCTAAAGACTGTAATTTAGCTGCTGCTTCTGCTCTTTCTACTTCTGCTCTTGCTGCATTATTTTTAAATCTTAAATATGCCCTCAGTACCGAAGAAACTTTTTGTACTTTTACCGCCTTATGCTTAACCGAATCCAAAAGAGTTGTTTTCTCTCCGCCTTCAACGCTAATTGATACACTATCCTTATCTTGTACTAAAACTTTATTACCACCAGCTGTTAATTCTATATCTGAACCATGGCCAGCTAGGTTAGAAATTCCTTTTAATTGACGATACTCACGCTTTGTTATTTCTCTATCACCTGTAGTTATAGATACTATTGCATCATCGCAATTTATCGCAGCTAGCTGCTCAAATGAATATGGATTTGACTCTGTACCATCTCCAGTATGGTTAACACCATTGCTATTACTTGCAACATAATAGGCCTTTTCTATTTTCTGACCATTTCTATATAAATTATGTTTATCTTGTGGGCCAGTTGATTTACTAGCAACGATATCAATATCTCTGATCACTGTGTCCATCATTCTGTGACTCAAGCTATT
>JAQXDF010000051.1 GCA_029251475.1 Rickettsiaceae bacterium | reverse complement strand
GCTATTTTCTTTAAGTTCTGGTTATATTGCGACCAGTTGCGCTCTTTTCTGTATTTTTTCATATGTACTTTAATAGCGCAACTACCTACCTTTTTCAACCGCCATGCAACAACGCCGCTTGATCCGGAATCTAAAGAGAAGGTGTAATAGATGCGTAAATCTGAGTTCAGTATGACAAGTGAGTTCCGGCACAAATCCAGCCTTTTCGGGCTTACAAAGTTCGTCTTTCCGGGCCTGATCCGGAATCCCAGGAAAAGGCGTAATAGATACTGAATTAAATTCAAGTTTACGGGGCAGGACTTCAGAAGCGGGCCTACCATCCATAGTGCGCGCACTATTTGATAAATCGATATTGTGCGGCTGAGCCTGGGATGGTTGATTTGAAGGAACTTCCATCATCCTTCCTTGAGACTGAGCACTAGATTCACGTAGCCATGGCATATCAAATATTTCTTCCGCAGCTCTATTGTTACTTGCAGATCTGGGAGCGCCGAATAAGCCAGAAGCAAGGCGCTCTAATGGATTGGCGCTTTGATTATCTCGAGTGTTTACCGTAACATATTGTTCTGCCGCTCCAGCCTGTGTGGCTCGTTTTTTAACCTCTTTGATATCTTGATTGAACTCTTTAACTTTATCTCTAATAGAACTAATTCCAGTCTTAACTCCTTCTTGCAGCACGCTGGACGTAAGGCTTTGAATTTTACTTCTCACCTGCGCATCGACCCTCGCATCAAGTGGAGCTGCTGAATTCGCCCGTATAGCTTCAATTAAAGACTTCTTGTTACGAGATAAACTTTCAGGATCCTGAGCTTGAGATAAGTTAATACAGAGGTCCTCTGTTATTTTTTATTTTTGTTTGACAGTCTTTTCCGCTCCTTCAACATTTTACGAAACTCTTTGATTTTGGCCTCATATTCTTTTCTATCGCCAAATGGTGGATAAATATCACAATCAGATAATTTATAAGTGCAACCATCAGATTGTATAAAATCAAATGGTTTTCCAGTTTCCTTATAACTCTCTAAATTCACATAATCTTCTGCATTTGGGCCAAGCTCTTTATATATAGGTCCTTCTATATGAGCTGTAGTAAGTTGCATAATTTCTCCAGCCTTATAAAAACCTTTACGCCAATTATTTCTATCACCAGAAATAGAAATGCAGTGAAACAAAATATTGTCCGGAGTGATAAGTGTGCAATTGCCATTCATAATACCCCCATCAGTTTTACCTGGTCTAACGTCGCACATAGTATCAAACAACGTATCAAAAAACTTTGTAAATCTTATCTTACCATCATCTTGGATGTATACGTAATAACGTTTCCCACTATCAAATGTTCCTGCTACTTCTAATGGTTTTCTTTTTCTATTCAAAAATTTGACAATATCAAATGGTTCATCATTTTGTTCTGTCATAAATTTCCTCCAATTTTTTTCTTAATTTCGACAGGACTAATAACAAATTTTATTTTCGTTATTCCCTCTTGTGTAAAGATTGTACTATAATGATTTGCAAATTCATAACTATTAGTATGGTAAACCACCTCCTGAAAATCTAATGTATTTTGATATTTGCGTGCTTGCAACAACACCTTCTCATGGTTAGCTTGTAAATAGGGCTTATCTTTGACGCGCGCTGGATTATAAACTGATTTATTCCAATCTTTTATATATTTTGCTTCTATTGCGATATCTACGTCTCCCGCTGATTTAAAAGCCCAATCAGCTCTGCCTTTTAGCTTATTTCCATGGAGTTCAACGCCATAATTTGTATCGGCCTTGCGTTCATGCTTATACAACTCTTGCACTTTTGTTTCGTATATTCGCCCTTGTTTTGAAGGCTTAGCAACATATTCCATTGTACCAAGATGAATTTCTGGTAATTCTGCATTAAGGGTGTTCGCCTCAGCACCCAATTCTTTTGTAAAACCACTCCCAGCCTCAGCAGCGGCGGCTTTTTCTATTTTTACTGCTTTAAAAACTTTGCCAAATGCTGCATCACACACTAGTCCAAAGGCGCTACGTTCATGTTCAGTAGTATTATCGTAAAATTCTTTTCCTACTTTCTTTCCAAACTCATAAACATCAGAAGCACCAGGAACTTTATCATGTATTGTTTGAGATCCAACATTATTCCATCCAACCTAGGGATTTTAGAAAATCGTAATAAGTATTGTTTTCAATTAAATCAAATTCTTTATATCTTTTCCCCAAAACACATTCATCAATAAATTCTTCAAAGGAATTTGCTAGTTTTTGTGGATTGGCAAATTCATAATCATCTATATCGAAATATAATATAGAGCCGTCTTTTGCTATTGCAAACACACTTCCTGCTGGATCTTTAGCAAATGGAAAATATTCTTTAGGAAATCCATATTCGGTGAGTTCAGTGATTTCTGAACTTAATGGAATAATATCACCTAATTTAGATCCATAAAATGTTACAAAAGATAATCCTAAACTATCAAACTCTTTGATAAATTTTATATAATTATTAGAAACAAAAGGATAGGATTGTAAAATTGATTCTAACTCATTATCTTGCCAATTATTTTTTCTATACCTTACATCAATAAAATATTTTTCCTGATCATAGTCTTTTTTTTCTAATCTTTCTTTTAAATATCTGACTTTTTCTATCCAATTCATTACCGCATCTATTTTTAATTTTTCTTTATTTCTATTTTTTTAATTTTAGTTCCTACTGGTACGTTTTTTACTTGATGTTGAACCTGAGGACCAACTGACCTATTAACTCCTTTATTTAACATTTGCAAATTACTCATTGTATCTTTGCCTCCAAGTTGCAAGTCATGTATATGGTCTACATCCATTTTATCTACCTTATCTAAAACCCTCTCAGCAAATCCAGGATTTTTCTCGCCCCATTGTTTTTCAATCTTAGTGTTTATTTCACGTCTATAATCGGCTGTTAGATTTGGGTTTCTTTCCACCGTCTGAGTCTTAACCAACTTCCCATATTTAGCCAATTCTTGCAGTGCTTTAACTTTTTTATCAAAAGCTTGTTTATTTCCACCTTCCTTTAATTTTAGCTCTATTTTAGTTCCAATGGAATCTATTTCTATGGTTTTTTGCTTAATAGTTACATCAACGGCATCAAGATTTTCTACTTTCTTAGCAAAATTTTCAGGTTTTAGTTTACCAACAGAACCACTCTCAACCTCAGCAGCGGCGGAAGAAGCAGCGCCCTTCCCGCTATCGAGTTTTGTGTATGGTTTAGGATGGTTGGTGTTTACCTCTTTCAACTTTTTATCCATTTGGTTATAAGATGTTGGTTGTTTGCCATTGTAGTTAAAGTTACCTAAGCCTTTAGAAGCAACTACCTTTCCAGCAATAGCAGCAACGTCAGCAAAAATCGGTGGTAAGCCTGATCAGCCCTTGTGCAAAAGATCACCTTCTGCTCTTAATTACGCTGATAAATTTCTACTTGATTTGTGCACCTTGCCTCTCTAATGTTGAGGAAGACATTTAACTTTCACAATACCTTAAGGTCCTATTATGCTTAATAAACCGCAACCTAACAGGTGCGAATGGCTTAACTATAACAATAAGCCCGCTCCTGATTATTATATTGAATATCATGATAATGAATGGGGCGTGCCTGTGCATGATGATCGATTATTATTTGAATTTTTGATCCTAGAAGGGGCTCAAGCGGGCCTAAGCTGGGTGACTATCCTAAAGAAAAGAGAAAATTACCGGCAAGCATATGATAATTTTGACCCCGCTATAGTTGCCACTTATGATAAAGCGAAGGAGGCTGAATTGTTAAATAATGCAGGCATTGTAAGAAATAGATTGAAAATTTCTGCCTCAATTATCAATGCTAAAGCCTATCTAGAGGTGCAAAAAGAATTTGGCAGCTTTGATAATTATATTTGGCAATTTACAAACGGGACAATTATAAAAAATCACTATTCTTCCTTAAAAGAACTGCCAGCCAGCACCCATGAATCAGATCTGATGAGTAAGGATTTAAAAAAACGAGGCTTTAAATTTGTTGGCTCTACGATTTGTTATGCGTTTATGCAAGCTACTGGTATGGTGAATGATCATATGACTAATTGTTTTAAATATTGTCCTTAGTTGCAATCTATCTGAAGATACTCAAGCCCGAAAACAAAGGACCTTGATAAATAACTTTATTTAGTGTATCATGCGCATAGTTGGAGAGGTGGCCGAGTGGCTTAAGGCGCCCGCTTGGAAAGCGTGTTCACGAGCAATCGTGACGAGGGTTCGAATCCCTTCCTCTCCTCCATTTTATATCGGAGAAAAATTTACCGAACTTTCTTAAGTCCCTCTTACCCTTAGACTCTATAAACTATAATGCATCTCATAGACATGGGACATGTTTTAATCAGGAAATATCTCTCCCCTTTACTTAGATAGTGACAACTTCAATATTCAAGGATAACTGCTTAACCTAGACGATTTTAGACCTATTATTAAAATCACTTGCTAAAAAGCTATAAAATCTTTATAATTGGCCCACAAAATTAAAATTAATAAAGGATTTACTTATGACTATAGAATACACATTTTCAATTATCAAACCAGATGCAACTGAAAGAAACCTAATCGGAAAAATCAATTCTTATCTAGAAAACACTGGATTAAAAATTGTTGCCCAAAAAATGGTGCATCTAACAAAAGCTCAAGCTGAAGATTTTTATGCAGAGCATTCAGCAAGACCATTTTTTAACGGCCTTGTAAGCTACATGACATCAGCTCCTGTTGTTTTACAAGTATTAAAAGGCGAGAATGCTGTTCTTAAAAATAGAGAAATCATGGGAGCGACAAATCCAGCAGATGCTGATTTGGGTACTATCAGAAAAGACTTTGCTAAAGACATCGAAGCAAACAGCATCCATGGATCAGACAGCCTAGAAAGCGCACAGCGTGAAATTAGCTACTTCTTCAAAAAAGAAGAAATTGTTGGGTAATTGTTTCACATGAAAGAAGCATATAGTGTAATTGTTATAGGAGCAGGGCATGCTGGCTGCGAGGCCGCTGCCGCTGCTGCTAGAGCTGGTATTGACACTTTACTGATTACTCTAAAGCCTGAAAATTTAGGGGAAATGTCTTGCAATCCAGCCATTGGTGGGGTTGCAAAGGGTGTTCTTGTAAAAGAAATTGATGCCCTAGATGGCTTGATGGGTAGAATCATTGATAAAGCCGGAATACACTATAAAATGCTTAATGAAAGCAAAGGTCCTGCTGTATGGGGACCACGAGCGCAAGCAGATAGGCAGTTATATAGAAAGGCTATGTTTGAAGAACTTTCAAACTACCCTAATTTAACTATTTTATATGATGCTGTTGAAGATGTAACTATTATTGATAAAAAGGTTCAGTCTGTAGTTACTAAAAATAATAACGAAATTGCCTGTAAAAAAGTAATACTAACAACTGGCACTTTCTTGGATGGCTTGATTCACATCGGAAATAAAACAATTCCTGCTGGTAGGGTCGGAGAACCTCAGTCTTATGGGCTATCAAATACATTAAAATCTATAGGATTTAACGTCGGCAGATTAAAAACTGGAACCCCTCCGAGAATAGATGGAAATACAATAGATTACTCAAAACTAGAAAGGCAAGCTGGCGATATAGTTCCTAGGCCTTTCTCAGAGATGACTACAAAAGTTGAAATTCCACAAATAGAGTGTTACATAACACGGACCACGGAAGAAACTCATAAAATTATCAGGGATAATCTAGACAAGTCTGCCATGTATTCTGGCCAAATAACAGGAACAGGTCCTAGATATTGCCCTTCTATAGAAGATAAAATAGTTAGATTTAGCACTAAACCAAGTCATCAAATCTTCCTTGAGCCAGAAGGTCTAAACGATTCTACTATTTACCCAAATGGTATTTCCACCTCTCTTCCAGAAGATGTGCAGGAACAATGGATCAAAACTATACCTGGACTTGAAAATGCAACAATATTAAATCCTGGCTACGCTATTGAATATGACTATGTAGATCCAAGAGAATTAAAGTCTACTTTGGAGACAAAAAAAATCGAAGGCTTTTATTTTGCTGGTCAGATCAACGGAACTACCGGATATGAAGAAGCTGGGGCGCAAGGGATAGTTGCTGGGATAAATGCAGCTTTATCCTGTCAAAACAAACAGGATTTTGTGTTAACTAGATCAGACTCCTATATTGGTGTAATGATTGACGATCTCATTAATCTAGGGACCAGTGAACCCTACAGAATGTTTACATCAAGATCAGAGTATCGACTATCACTAAGAGCTGACAATGCTGATTTAAGGCTTACTAAAAAAGCTATCGACATTGGCATAGTGAGCGAGGCGAGGAAAAAACATTTTGAAAGCAAAATTGAAGATTTAGAAAAAACAAAGGCATTTTTATTGTCCTTGAACATAACAACTAGTGACCTTGCTAAGTTCGGCACTCCAGTATCGCAAGATGGTACAAAAAAATCGGCTTATCAATTGATTGGATTGCCTAATTTTGGAATAGAAAAAACGAAAGTTATTTTTCCTGCTTTGTTATCTTTGAATGAATCTATTTTAAATTATCTACAAATTGAATCAAAGTACTCAGCTTATCTTAAGCGTCAAGATCTTGATATTCAGCTATTTAACAAAGAGGAGGGGTGTAGCATTCCAAGTGATGTTGATTATTCTGATATTGACAGCCTCAGCACCGAAGTCAAAAATAAACTAATTTCCCATAAACCATCAACCTTAGGAGCAGCCAGGCGTATCTCAGGCGTTACTCCAACGGCTCTGACTGCTATCATAGTTTATCTTAAAACCAAATACTTACGAAAATGATAGAAAGTGTTTCACGTGAAAAACTAACAGAATATTGCGAGCTTCTGATCAAGTGGAATAATGTTATAAACCTGATATCTTCAAAGACAGTTCCTGAAGTACTAGAAAGGCATGTTAACGACTCTATACAGCTTCTTTCATTTATCAAAGACAAGAATATTTCAATTGTAGACCTGGGGTCAGGGGGAGGGTTTCCTGGAATTGTTCTTTCTATAGCTGGCATCAAGAAGGTTACACTGATTGAAAGCGACTCTAGAAAAGCTGCTTTTTTATTACAAGCAGCAAAACTATCTCATAATAAAGTTGAAGTAATAAACGATAGGATAGAAAATATTACTGGCTTAGAGTGTGATATTATCACTTCTAGAGCCTTTGCAGATTTAAACAAAATATTTGATTTAAGTCAAAATATTAAGGTTAAGGATAAATATCTGTTGCATAAAGGCCAAAAATACATGGAAGAAATCACAGATGCTCAGAGACTCTGGTTGTTTGATAGTAAAGATCATGATAGTATTACGTCTGATTCTGGAAAGATTTTAGAAATCCAAAATGTAATACGTATTTTATGACAGCAAAAATAATATCTATAGTTAACCAAAAAGGTGGAGTGGGTAAAACTACCACTGCTGTTAATTTGGCGACTATATTTGCAGTCATGAACAAGAAGGTTCTACTAATAGATATTGATTCACAAGGAAATAGCAGTAGTGGCCTTGGTATTAAGCAAGAACAGAGAAAAGTTACGGCCTATAACTTGTTTTGTGGCACATCTTCTATTGATAAAGCGATTTACTCTACTGAAATACCAAATTTATCAATCATTACATCTAATACAAATTTAGCGGTGGTTGAGATGGAGTTACTGGACCGAGAAAACCACGAATGCATACTTAAAAATTTGCTATCCCCTTTAGTTAATTCGTATGATTATATAATAATTGATTGCCCTCCATCATTGAATTTATTGACTCTGAATGCTCTTGTTGCTAGCAATGAGGTTATCGTGCCCATGCTATGTGACTTTTATTCTTTGGAAGGATTAAGTCATTTACTTAAAACAATTGAAATCATAGAGAAGAAATTAAATCCCAATATTAAAATTGGTGGTATCTTATTTACGATGTATGACAGAAGACACCGTTTAACAGAACAGGTTGAAAAAGATGTTCGCTCCTGCTTAGGTAATATGGTCTATAACACAGTTATTCCACGTAATGTTAGAGTATCTGAAGCTCCTTCACATGGAAAATCTGTGATTATATACGATCATAAATGTTCAGGATCATTGGCATATATGAAACTAGCCAAAGAAATTATATTAAAAGAAAAGCGTCAACTGACAAAATAGGAATAAATATGAGAAATAAAGCTCTTGGCAGAGGGTTATCTTCATTACTAAAAGAAGATATGGTACCTCTAGAAAATTCTAACTCAAACAATATCGTAGATATTGATCTATTAGAAGCTAACATTGACCAACCTAGAAAGCATTTCGACGAAGAGAAAATTAAAGAATTAGCCGATTCAATCTTAAGTCATGGTGTTATTCAACCTATTGTGGTTAACAATCTCAATAATGGAAAATACCAAATTATTGCTGGAGAACGAAGATTCAGAGCCTGTAAAATGGCCGGCTTGGCTAATGTTCCTATAGTCATAAAAGACTTGAGCGAGAAAGACATACTTGAAATAGCTTTGATTGAAAACATACAGCGTCAAGAGCTAACTGCTATTGAAGAAGCCGAGGGTTTCCAGCAGTTAATAGATGCATATGGTTATAATCACAACGAGATAGCCATGGCTATTGGTAAAAGTAGAAGCCACGTAGCTAATTTATTACGCTTGAATCAGCTGCCAGATTCAATTAAAACAATGATTAACAATGGACAACTAACCATGGGCCATGCTAGATGCTTGATTGGCCTAGAAAATGCAGAAATATTGGCTACAAAAATCATTTCCAATGATTTAAACGTAAGGCAAGCTGAAGAACTGGCTGGTGCTAAGCGTAAAAAGAAGCAAACGAATGAATACACAGAAAAAAAAGAAAATCCAATGGACGAAGATTTAGTTCTTCTTGGACAATCATTAAGTGAAAAATTTGGAGTGAAAGTTGTTGTTGAAAATTCTTGGAATGGCGGTAAGATATCATTCCATTACAGCAATCTAGAAGAGCTAGATTCCATTTTAACAAAATTTAATTAGGTAATATATGAAATTATTTTTAGACAGTGTTGATAGAGCAGAAATTAAAAAATATAGCGATTTTGGGGTTATTGATGGCATAACAACCAATCCATCATTGATGGCATCTTCTGATGCGGATTTTTATAAAACTATCTCGGAAATTTGTAGCATTGTTGAAGGAGACGTTAGTATTGAAGTTGTTTCTAACGATCTAGAGAATATGATAAAAGAAGGCGAAAAAATTCTTGAAGTTGCAAAAAATATAGTTATCAAACTTCCTGTAACCTGGGATGGCCTGCAGGCTTGCAGACATTTCACAAATAAAGGTCACAAAGTAAATATGACTTTATGTTTTTCAGCTAGCCAGGCACTATTGGCAGCAAAATGTGGGGCTACTTATATTTCACCATTTATTGGCCGATTAGACGATATTGGTGAAGATGGAATGGAATTAATTGCCGATATTCGTGCAATATACGATAATTATAAGTTTAAAACTCAGATATTAGCTGCTTCTATAAGAACAGTTGAACACGTAAATGAAGCAGCAATCTATGGCGCTGATGTTGCAACAATTTCAACAAAAATCATGGCTCAGTTAGTATCACACCCTCTAACAGATAAGGGGCTAGCGCAATTTAATCAAGATTGGGCAAAATCAGGAATGAAAGTTTAATTTAAATAATATTTAGGAAAAATAATGTCGTATCAGTACACCTACGTAATGAAGGGCCTTAGTAAGGCTATTAATGGAAAACAAATTCTAAAAGAAACCTGGCTTTCATTTTTGCCTGGAGCAAAAATTGGTATTATTGGTCATAACGGGGCGGGTAAATCTACATTGATGAAAATCATGGCTGGAATTGATAAAGAATACGATGGCGAAGCCTTTGTTGCAGCAGGTGTAAAAGTTGGTTACTTACCACAAGAACCTCATCTAGATACAAGCAAGAATGTTTTTGAAAATATTATGGATGGCCTCGCAGAAAAGAAGGCTTTAATTGATGAGTTCAATGAAATTAGCGCTAAATTTGCTGAAGAAATGACCGATGATCAAATGAATGATTTACTTGCTAAGCAAGGTGATCTTCAAGAGAAGATTGATGCATGTGATGGCTGGAGTATTGAAAGAGAAGTTGAAATTGCTATGAATGCTCTACGTTGCCCTCCTAAAGATGCAGATGTTACTAAAATTTCAGGTGGTGAAAAAAGAAGAGTAGCTCTATGCAAATTATTACTTGAAAAACCAGGTATGATTTTGCTTGATGAGCCAACAAACCACCTTGATGCAGAATCAGTATCTTGGTTGGAAAACTACCTAAAAGACTACAAAGGCACTGTTGTTGCCATTACTCACGATCGCTATTTCTTAGATAATGTAGCAGAGTGGATTTTAGAAGTTGACCGTGGAGCTTGCGTTCCTTGGCACTCAAATTATTCAGCCTGGTTAAAACAAAAACAAGAAAAATTATCTGGTGAAGAAAAAGAAGAAAGCGACCGCACAAAGCAACTAAAGCGTGAACTTGAATGGGTTCAACAATCAGCAAAGGGGCGTCAGGCAAAAGGTAAAGCTAGAATTACTGCCTATCAAGAATTGTTAAATAAGAAGCGTGAAGTGACCAATGGAGCTGCACAAATCATTGTACCAAATGGTCCAAGACTAGGAGATTTAGTAATAGAGGCAAGTAATTTATCGAAAAAATTTGAGCATAAAACTTTATTAAATGACTTTAGTTTCAGAGTTCCACCTGGTGCAATTGTAGGAATAGTTGGACCCAATGGAGCGGGTAAATCTACTTTATTTAACATGATTACAGGTAAAGTAACACCAGATGGTGGAGATATTAATATCGGCGATACCGTAAAGCTTGGTTATGTGGATCAATCTAGAGATCATTTAGATGATAACAAAACAGTCTGGGAAGAAATTTCAGAGGGTTTGGAGGTTCTTGAGCTAGGTGACTTAAGTCTTAAAAGTAGAGAATATTGTTCTGCCTTTAATTTTAAAGGAGCACAACAGCAAAAGAAAGTAGGGCAACTATCTGGTGGTGAGCGTAACAGAGTGCATTTAGCTAAATTATTAAAAGAAGGCTCTAATGTTATCTTACTCGATGAACCGTCAAATGATTTAGATGTTGATACCCTAAGAGCTCTAGAAGATGCTATTTTAGATTTCGCTGGTTGCGTCTTTGTGATAAGTCACGATCGCTGGTTCTTAGATAGAATTGCTACTCATATTATTTCATATGATAAAGAAGGAAGTTCTTCATGGTTTGAAGGGAACTATGAAGATTATCATAATTATATGGCCAATGTAATTGGTGAGGATACTAGGAATCCAAAATATAAACATAAAAAATTAGCTTAAATATATTATATTTGATTTATGTCCTTATTAGAAATTTTAGTAGTAATAATAGTAAGTCTTTTGGTTATAAAACCTGAAGACTTACCTAAAATTTTTGGTAAGATCAGAGAAGTTAAAGCCTTTATTACCAGCACTAAACAAGAAATAATGTTGCATTTGGATCCTATTTCAGAATTAAACGAATCAATTTTAGAAGATTTTGATCAGGACATGGATATGGCAAATTTTTACTTAGAAAAAATTGCCAACTTAGGTATAGAATATAGAGGCGATTATTCTCTCGCTGCTATTAAAGAATATTATCATGGAGCTATGCAGGATAAGGTGAAGCAAATAAAAGCAAATAATGAATAATAAAATGACTACAGAAGATAGCCAGAAGAACAACACTATAGAACAATATCACGGAGAAGGTAAATTCTTAAAAGAATTTCTGGATTTCACGGCAGCAGCAGTAGTTATCAGCTGTAAAACTATATGGAATACTACTTCTTATCTAGTAACAACTGCTTATGGATTTGTTGAAGATGAATCTGGAAAAACTGAAACTTTACCAAGAGATCCAGGCAGGTCTATTGCAAGCGAATTTGAACCAGGTCATTCCTTATCCGATGCACTTTATGCACTGTGCGCTATGTTCGTACCTGGTACTGATGAGCATACTATTGTTGATGCTGATGAGTATATTAGTAGTAATTCTGATGATGAGCCTGATGATTTTGTATTTGTAAGCGGTGAAAACTAGAGAAAATAAAAAACCTACTCATAGTATAACAAGACTCTATAAGTAGGTTTTAGCACAAGCTATATTACAAAATACTACAAATATTTATTCTTTAAATAATCTATAAAAATCATGGGCTGTACAGTACTATGACCTGTTGCTGCCTGTAATAAATCACGTGAAATTTTAGAAGATCCATATTTTCTTAAATTATCATTTAGATATTTATTCAAGCTATCAAATTTACCCATTGCGATCTCTGAATCTATCGAAGAATATGTATTTTTTGCCGACTTCATAAGCATACTGGCAATAATCGCACCATTTGTATATGAAGGGAAATATCCAATAGCTCCTGATGGCCAATGTAAATCTTGCATACATCCATTTGCATCTGAATCTGGAACAATGCCTAAATATTCTTGCATTTTGCTGTTCCATAAATCTGGCAAATCAAATGCTCTTAAATTACCATTAATAATAGCTTCTTCTATTTCGAAGCGTAAAATTACATGCAATGGATATGTGGCTTCATCAGCATCAACTCTAATTAAACTAGGTTTTACTCTGGTGGCAATCATGTATAAATTTTCTGCACTATATTCAGGTGATGATAAAGAAAAATCATCCTTCAGTATTTTAGACAAACATTGCATGAATGGCAGAGAGATTGCTGCCTGATTTTCCATAATCAAAGATTGGCTTTCATGAAATGCCATGCCTTTAGGGCCTCCAACAGGCTGATTACGATAATTTGCTGGTAAGTTTTGCTGATACAAACCATGACCGGCCTCATGAACCACACCAAATAAACTAGATAAGAAATTATTTTCGTCATAACGCGTTGTTAATCGCACATCATCATTTGAACCAGCACAAAATGGATGCACTGATTTATCTAGACGACCACGATCAAAATCGAAGCCCATTTTTTCTATAATTTTAAGATTAATTGCCTTCTGAGTAGCTTCGCTAATCTTATCTTTTAATGGGATAAACTTCTCGGAAGATTGCTTATCTGTAATATTATTAATTATAGATGGCAATTCCATTTTCAACACATCAAAGACAGTTTTAATCTCATGGCTTGTACATTCTGGATCATAGCTATCGATCAGCACGTCTAGAGGCGGCTTAGAAAGCTTATTCGCCTGAATGGCAGCAATTTGACGCACAGAATCAAAAACCCTGTCTAAATAAGGCTCTAACTTCTTAAAATCATTATTCTTTCGAGCATCACGCCATATAAACTCACATTCACCAGATGCAATGCTATATTCATGCTGAATTTCGGTGCTAATACAAGTTTGACTATCATAAGATTTTTTTACATTCGCTAAATTAGATCTTTGCCAATCATCAAGATGGTCAAATTCCCCTAGAGAATAATTAATCAGCTTGCCCATTTCTTCAGAAGTGGCCATTTTATGCATGACAGAAGAAAGAGTTGCTATTTCCTTTTGTTTACTAGAAGCGGAACCAGGCTTAAGCTTAGTAGCTGCATCCCAGTGCGCGATTCTAGCAATATTTCCCAAATGCGTGATTTCTTCTAACTTTTTTTCTAAGTTGATATAATTTTTTGTTTTATCTGACATAAAAACCTCTTTAATATTTTGAATGCCCTGTATATAAAATTTCTATATCTAATTTAATATTATAGCATTTCACTTTGAAATAACTCACTATTACCAGACAACCATTTAGGTATCAGAAGCCTTAGTGGCTCGGCTCTGAAGTCTATTTTAGACAATTGATCCAGTGGCTTCCAGACTAATTCAATCTGCTTCTCTGGAGATGATATATTTTTATCTAACTTTAGATCTACCCCTTGTACTTCAAAAATGAAATTATACTCATGATTATGGCAAATACTATTATGTCCAGGCTTAAAACTATATTCCAAACAACCTAAAAACCTTTTGATCTCACAGCTGCAACCGGTTTCTTCCATTATCTCACGAAATAAAGATTCTTTGGCTGATTCCTCATGTTCAATATGGCCACCTGGTAAAAAATAAAAATTTATCTTTAAATCAAGAGTTCTACATAACAAAATATGGCCCTGATCTATAATAACAGCACGGCTTAAAGCATGTATTCTATCTTTATCATTCATTTTAATAATTTTGTACTTAAGACAGATCTTATATAGAAGACTCGATCCATTCCATTAAGGCTTTCTTTGGTTGCGCTCCAACTTTAGTAGCAACCTGCTTACCATCTTTGTAAATCATTAATGTTGGAATGCTTCTAACGCCAAGAGTTGAAGGAGACTCCGGATTATCATCTATATTCATTTTAACGATTTTTATTTTGTCTTTCATCTCTTCTGAAAGCTGATTAAGAACAGGAGTAAGCATCTTACACGGACCACACCACTCAGCCCAAAAATCAATTAACACAGGTTGGCTTGAATTAATTACTTCTTTCTCAAATTCATCGTCATTGATTTCTAATGTCATAATTATTTTATAATTTTAAGTTATTAAAGTTGTTCTTCAATGGATAATATATCATAATTACTAATATATAAATTAGAATATATTGAACCAT
>JAQXDF010000034.1 GCA_029251475.1 Rickettsiaceae bacterium | reverse complement strand
GCTATTTTCTTTAAGTTCTGGTTATATTGCGACCAGTTGCGCTCTTTTCTGTATTTTTTCATATGTACTTTAATAGCGCAACTACCTACCTTTTTCAACCGCCATGCAACAACGCCGCTGTAGTAGAGCTTAAAAGCCCATTGGTTTTAAAAGCTATTGTTATATCGGACGATAAGGATAAGGCAATTGCAATAATTCAAGATAGATTATTTAGGGTTGGAGACGTAATCAATGATTATAAAATCATTAAAATAGAAAAAAATAAGGTTCATCTATTAGATAACAATCAAAACACAAGCATCCTAACTTTATACTAATAGCGATATCAGGTAGGATTGTTTGCAGGCCTAGGCTTGGCCCTTAAACAATTACCTAAGATTTAGTATCTATTGTATGTTAGTGTATGTAACACTATCTGTTAGGATCTTTGAATCAAAGTCAAAAAACTCAATCATTAAATATTCATCTTCTGAAATAACTGTATTAGGAAAAATCATATTATTTTTTGAAGAATATGATTTAAAGAACTTGCCTGGCGTTAATACTGTCCTTGTTCCTACTGGTACTTTATTGTGTAGTGCATAAGAAAAAATGGCTGGATAATTTGAGTCGCCTATAATTATATTAATTTTTTGGTTGGAGTCGGCAGAGTTATAAAGCACCTTCCCATCAGTAAGCCTAGTGATTTTAGCATTAAATATAGCCCTGTTACCGCATACAAGTGGTATACGATGAGCTAGTTGATCATCGAATATTTTAACTTCTTCTCCAATAAAATTCTCTGACATTATGTTTTGCAATGTAACATTTATTTTCAGTGCATTTGCTACAGTATCCTTGTTACCTTGAATATATTTATTGATAATTGTAGCATCGCGCGTTTGCCCAGTTTTCATTCCAATAATCACTGCATCCATCCCTGGCATTAGTTTATTAGAGCCAAGTGCAAAAGTTGCTGTTTTTTCGTTTAATACAACATCCGAGCTATCTAATATTTTATACTGAACTTCTACTGTTTGACCGCAGGAAGCAGGACCTTTTTTGCCTTCTCCAACTGTATTGATTGAAAAAATAGCATTTATAAAATTATTGTTATTCATTTCAAATGCAGCGCCTTCTCCAGCAACTACTTTGTTCATAGGTTGTATCATGTTTTCGATAAACCTGCGTCCGTTCTCGGTTTTCAAAACATTCCCCACGACGTTAGATAATGTTTTTTCAACAAAGTTCCCTGAAAACTCCGGCTCTACCTTGGCGGATTTTTCTGATACGGCTTCCTTTTGCAAGGGGATAACATTTTGTTCAGGAATTGAGTTTGCTTTATGCTGGAAAATTGTATAAAGCATGGCTACCCCTATGATTAGGGTAATTAATTTTTGCATAAGTAATTGCCAATGGTTTTTTATATGAGTAATATGATAAAGAATTAATTCTCAACATTCAAGAATGAACGAAATAAAAACAAATAATCATTATTATGATGTGCTTATTATAGGTTCTGGAGGAGCGGGCCTTGCCGCCTCTATATTTGCATCTAATAAAAATTTAAACGTAGCTGTGGTAAGTAAGGTGCATCCATTAAAAAGCCATACTATAGCTGCTCAGGGCGGTATTAATGCTAGTTTAGGAAACATTACAGAAGATAACTGGAAATGGCATGCCTACGATACTATAAAGGCCTCAGATTGGCTTGCAGATCAAGATTCAGTTGAAGAGATGTGTCAGGCTGCCCCGAGTATGATTAATCTTTTAGATCAGCTTGGTGTTCAGTTTGATAGGAACCCTGATGGTAAGATTGCCCAAAAAGTTTATGGAGGGCAGAGTTCAAATTTTGGTCAAGGAGGGTTGGCTTACCGTGCTTGCTATTCCAAAGATAGGACTGGCCATACAATTATGCACAAATTGTATGAAGAGGCTTGTAAAAAACAAGTAACTTTTTTCATTTATAATTTTGCTCTTGATTTATTGATGGAGAAGGATCGGTGCTACGGACTCTCTTGTTTGGACACAGAAAAGGGTGAATTAAATATCATAAGAGCTGGAAATGTAATTATTGCAAGTGGAGGATATAGTCAAATCTATTCTACGGCTACTTCATCAGCGGTTTGTACTGGCGATGGAAATGGTCTAGTTGCACGCGCAGGTATCAGCCTGCAAGATATGGAATTTGTACAATTTCATCCAACTGCTTTGCATAAAGTAGGAGTGCTGGTAACTGAGGCAGCTAGGTCTGCTGGAGGGAGGCTGCTTAATGCAAAGGGTGAGCGATTTATGAGTAAATACGCCCCTAATTTCCTTGAGCTTGCAGCGCGCGATGTAGTTGCTCGTGCTATTGCTAATGAAATTGATGCTGGGCGCGGATGTGGAGCAAATAAGGATCATATTTTCCTGGACCTAACTCATCTTAGTGCAGAATATATCAAAGAAAACTTACCGATGGTGTTTGAAAATTGTTGGAATTTTATGGGTATAGATCCTAGCCTAGAAATGATTCCAATTGCTCCAGCTGCTCATTATACTATGGGGGGAATACCAACTAATAGTAATTGTCAGGTTGCTAGGTATAATCAAAGTGACGCCGTGATATCAGGGCTTTATGCTATTGGCGAAGCCGCTTGTACATCTGTCCATGGAGCCGGTAGATTGGGGTGTAATTCTTTATTAGACCTATTGTTTTTTGCAAAAAAAACAACTGACTCACTTGAGAAATTAGATAGCAAGAATTTTAATATTACCAAAGACGTAGCAAAAGAACTATTCAATGCATTCTCAGGCCAGGATAAAAATATAAATGAAATAACTATTGAACTAAAAAGCATCATGAGCAAAAACGTAGGTGTGTTTCGTACAAAAGAAGGGCTCCAGGCAGCTTTAAAGAAAATAAATCATTTGCAAACAAGGTATAAGGAGGCGTCTGTTGAAGATAAATCATTGCAGTGGAATGTAGAGCTGCAGCACTACCTAGAATTAGGTAATATGCTGATTTCTGCATCAATTACCACGCAATCTGCTTTGTGGAGAGAAGAAAGCAGGGGCGCTCATTGGCGCAATGATTTTCAAACAAATGACATCAAGTTCTTGTGGCATACTATTTGTAACCAGGATATAGATAAACAAATTAGCCTAAGACCAATTCGCAAGAGTCGAGATAATGTGGATTTTTACCAACCAACGAGCAGAAAGTACTAGTTTAAATTCGCATAAGCTATCTATGCTGATTTTTATTTGCTAGTATGGGTACTTATTAATTTGTATAGAATCATGGCCAAAATAAAATCATTAATAGTTACCTCCATTTTGTTTTTCGTGTCGATAAGTGTTGCCGACGAAAAAATACATCTTAATAAGCTCAATTATTGCACCCTAACAAAATCTGCAGTTAATGACTATGAGCCTTTAAAATTTGAACCAACTAATAATATGCTTAGAAAGGTCGGACAAGAGGAGCTATATTGCGGTGAAAAAATAATAGTAAGAGGAAGGAAGGGTGTTGGATCAAAACTGCGTTCCAGTTCCAGATGCAACTGTGTATGCTTGGCAAGCAAACTGCAATGCTAAATATCCATACCAGCCATTAAAGACTGCAATTGATCCCGATCTAGTAGAGATAAATGAAAATATAACATTTACAGGTAACGGTGTTGCTACGACTAATAGCAAAGGCGAGTTTTATTTTGTTACCGTATATCCTCCATCTATACACGATCATGCTTCGCATTTAAACCTACGTATTAAGCATAGACAACTGGGAAGATTGCAAACAAGACTAAGTCTTAAAGGGCATAAAGTTTCTAGGCCTCAAATCGACCCTGAGCTATATTCAATATCAGATATAGCGGTGGAAAATAATATTAGTATCTATAATTTTGATGTAGTTTTGCCTGGGGAAGGCTTGAAAGAATACTAAACAGGCTTGCCAGTCAGCTACTCGCTTTTGGGGGGCTCTTATAATATTCAAAGTATAGTAAATTTATTTTGAGTAGGGGGTGATGCTCCTCGCTTTTCTATTTTCGCTTGTTACACCTAGTCCGCGCTTCCTCTAAAGTCACTATAGTGTGATTTGAAGCCAGAAAATATACTGAAAATAAAAAGTGGTGCACCCTGGAGGATTCGAACCTCCGACCTACGGATTAGAAATCCGTTGCTCTATCCAGCTGAGCTAAGGGTGCATAACCAAAGCATTAATGTCAATTAGACGTCATCTTTATAGCAGTAAATCAATATATATTCAAGAGTTTTTTCTAAGTCACATGAATTCAATGAATCAACCTCAAAACAAAATGCTCGTAAATATATTTTCACCTGAATTGGATAACTGAATATTGAGGAGAAGTAGTGCTTTATCAAAACCTTATGGTTGGCACCACAACTCCTAATATTTGTCCTTTAAACTACTCGCCTTGCGCTAATGAGTAGCCTCTCTTATTATCAAAATCATATAGATTTTCTACTTTTATAAAATCTATATTAGCCTCAGCTATTTGCTTGAGTAATTTTAATATATCAGAGTGTTTAATCACTCCTGAATCAGGCATAAAGCGACAACACCAATGATCAGAATCCATTAAATATTCATCGGTACGCGGCCATAATTTCAAGCCTTTGCAAGATATTGTTTTTAAAACTAGATTTCCACCTTCAAGAGGATTAATTTTTTCTGCAACTTTATCAGCTGAACTAACGTGCATATCAACAAATATGTCTACACCAACAAGAGTTTTTTCTTCGCTGTTATCAATTTCATAATTTAGTTCTGTTTCTTTTGATTTAGTCACTTTGTACTGAGCAAGTTTAAGCCTAGAAGGAGTTTCGCCTAATCTTTTGATAACCTCTTCTGCAAACTCCTTAGTTCCAACTTTTTTCGTTGAAGTTTTTTTATTATATATATCAGCTGTATGAACCCCATCTTCTATAGTTTTTTTCCAGGCATTTTCAATTTTAGACGCAACATCGCCTTGACCAATATGCACAAGCATCATGATTGCGCCATTAAGTAAACCAGATGGGTTTGCTATGTTTTTACCGGCAATATCAGGGGCTGAACCATGAATGGCTTCGAACATTGCATAATTTTTACCTATATTTGATGAACCGGCAAGACCAACTGATCCAGATATTTCTGCGGTAATGTCTGAAATAATATCTCCAAATAAATTAGATGTTACAACCACGTCGAATATTTCTGGATTGTTCGCAATTTTAGCAGTGCCTATATCGACTATATAATGTTCATTTTTAATCTCTGGATATTCTTTTGCTATTTCATCGAATACTTGATGAAACAAACCATCAGAGAATTTCATAATATTATCTTTACTAAAACACGTGACTTTTTGACGGTTGTTTTTGACAGCATATTCAAAAGCATATCTTACGATTTTTTCGCAACCAGTACGGCTGATCAACTTCATTGATTCGCGCATATTCTTGGTATGCCTATATTCTATGCCTGCATATAAGTCTTCCTCATTTTCGCGCACAATAACAACGTCAAGATTTGGGTGTCTTGTTGCAACAAAGGGAGAGTAAGAGATGGATGGACGTATATTAGCGTATAGTCCTAAGGCTTTGCGTAATGTCACATTTAAGCTTTTATATCCACCTCCTTGAGGTGTAGTAATAGGGCTTTTAAGTAGAACTTTAGTACGATTCAAAGATTCCCATGTATCAGCTGCAATTCCAGAGCTATATTTTTTATTATAGAGTTTCTCACCAACTTCAATCACTTCTACCCGAATATTAGCTTCTGCTTTTATCATTATAAGCATTACTGCTTCCATGATTTCTGGACCTATTCCATCTCCGTAGGCAACAGTGATTGGTACTATATTAGACATTGCGTATTAACTCTATGAAATTAAAAATTTAATACTATCATACTTAGAATATTTTTATCAAAGATTTTTATACATATTCATTGATATCAGCTAATAGTAAATGCTTAGCTGCAAGTCTTTATGAAGGCTTGCTCATAGAGCAGGGGGGTATGTGCAAAGTTTTATGATATGTTATTGGCGAGCTAAACTAGCGCCAATTATCAGCGATCCACTTTGTTGGACGAATATATTTCCATATACTGCCAAAAAAACCACCTGTTGCAGCGTCTTCAGGCTTTGGATTGCCATGAAATACTACTATCTTTACATCATTAGGCTTAACAGGAGTTTTGAAATATCGTATAATATAACCAGGCATACAGTGGCGTTTGAATGATTTACACCATTGTTCTGGCCAATAATCAATATCACCAATTTTTTTAGACAAATATATTTGCTCGTTACTATACTGAGTGGTCACAGCTTCTGTGTTTTGTGTGTAATAATCAATTACATCCGTATGATCTCCAATTGTAAAACAATATACAGATGAATTTCCAATGCCACGACCTTTTTGAGTCCAATTTTCAATGATTGTAAATTTTTTTGAAAAAGAGAAAAAGCAGTCAATATTATCAACAATCACTATGTCTAGATCTAGGAATATAGACTTGCCTTTTAAATCACCAATTTTTTCAGAGAACATACCAAGCTTGCGCCAAGGAGAAACGTCTTTTGCTTTAGGCACTTCAATTTTAGGCATGTCAAAACATTCAATAGCTTCGTTTAAGCCATTTTTGTCATCAGTAAGGCAAACAAATCTATGTGGAATGGTCAGGTGCCTACTTACCATAGAATGCAATATATTCACATCCTTGGAGGTATATTTCGTGCCCCACTTCATACAAATGACATTTACTATTTTTGGCATAATTCCTACAAATTGATGAAATAAATTATTAGTTATAATGTTCTAATCTCTGGAATTGTCAAGTAGAGAATAATAGATTACAATTGGTGTCTATTCTAAACCATATTCAAGGAATTTGCTCAGTTTTATTTTCCTCGCCCTTTGTCCTTTTTTTCTGTCGTACTAGGTTGCATTATTTGGGAAATAGTTTTGATACCTTGCTTTAATATGCTAGAAATTGTGCCATTTTCTTTTTTGGCAATAACTTGTTTGTTTTTCTTTGTTGGAGCTATCGATTCTTTTTTAGCTCTTTGGAGCGGTTGTTTTGCTCTTCTTTTCTTAGCTTGTTGCGACGAAGGTAACGCAGAAACTTTTGGCTTTTTTTCTGGCATTTGTTTGGATTTACCCAAGCTAGAAATATGGATAAATAAGTCGCCATTTTGTTCTAGATGATTATATTGGTCTTGAGACAAACTAGTAATACTTTTTATCACCTGAGGAGTACTCATGCCTTTTTGAACCGTTTGAAGTTCTTGTTCTGTCCATTTTTTTAAATGTTCTGGTCTTATTAACTTGTAAATCATAGCATTTTTTAATGGACTATCTTTTAAACAATTTATGGTGCGGTTAAAAGTGTTATTATCCATACTATGAACTTCTTGAACAAAATCTAATAACTCTTGTTCATTCCAAAGTTTTGTAGGCTTGACCATATTTTTAGTAGCCATGCCGAATAATCTTTTGGGGCGGTTTGAGACCAATCCTTTTTTTAGAGGGTATCCTAATTCCCCCAAAAAATTTTTCATATGCTTATTTTGCAAACGCTTTTCAAGAGATGCTGAGTCTTGGTTAGTGATATATTCTAAAACTTTTGGTGGATATATGGATTTTGGTGCAGAATTTTTTTCATATAGAGTGGATTGAGTCTCATCGTGAAAAGTCGTTTTCATAATTAGTACCTATATATCAAATTAAACTACTGCTATATTATATTAAAGCAGGTATTAATTAATAAATAGTTAAACGAATTACTATATTGATAATTTTATTAATAATTGATGTGGCATTATTATTCTTCAAATTCTAAAAGAATCTGGCCGCTAGAAACATTCTCCATAGGAGCAACATTGATGCTAGCAATTTTCCCAGCACGTTCTGAAGTCACTATATTTTCCATTTTCATAGCAGTTAGAGCTAATAAAGCCTGTCCTGGTAGAACTTCTTCTCCAACTTCCACATTAATGCTGACTATTTGACCAGATAGTGGAGCAAGTAGTTCCGTTCCTGTTTCTAGATCATCTCTTACCGGCATTAAAGATTCTAGTTCAGACATTCTAGGAGAGCGTACATAAGCATTAACGGTCATGCCAGAATGAGTCAATCTATATCCAGTTCTGATGCGTTCAACTTTAACATTAGTTTTTTTACCGCTGATAGTAGCGGCAATTAATGGATTACCAATGTTCCAGTTTCCACGCACATTAATACGATCCGTTCCATAGCGTATGTTGTAACCGTCTTTAACCGGTTTAATCATCACTGTAAATTGTGCCCCATCAATAGAAACAACCCAGCGTGTGCCTATTTTATTAAGCTGACCAGTCATTGGATTAGACAACGAAGCTGCTCTTTTTTCTTCTGTTAAGAAGGCCAAAAGAGCTGTTGCTAAAAACACTTCGTTCATTTCGTAAGTAAGGTTAGCGCCAGAAAAACCATCTGGGTACTCCTCATCAATAAAGCCAGTATGAATATCTCCTGTGCCAAAACGTTCATTGTGAATTAGAGCTTCCAAGAAGCTAATATTATGAGAAATTCCTTGAATAACAAAAGAGCTTAATGCGTTTTTCATCAATGCAACAGCTTCAGATCTAGTTTCAGCATAAGTGCATAATTTCGCAATCATAGCATCATAAAACATACTAACTTCGCCACCCGGTCCAATGGCACTGTCCACTCGAACATTAGCGCTTTTTGGCGGTTCTTTGTATTCTAAAATTCTTCCACTAGATGGAAGGAAACCACGAGAAGGATCTTCTGCACAAATTCTTGATTCAATAGCCCAGCCTTTTAGCTTTACATCATCTTGCGTAAAGGATAGTTTTTTGGACGCGGCAACTAGCACCATTTGCTCGACTAGATCAATTCCTGTTATTAATTCTGTTACTGGATGTTCTACCTGAAGCCTGGTGTTCATCTCAAGAAAATAGTAGTTTTTGTCATTATCCATCATGAATTCAACTGTTCCAGCAGAGTAATAACCAACTTTTTTCGCAAGCTCTATGACTTCGGAATACATTTTTTGTCTAGTGACTTCGTCAACAAATGAGCTGGGAGCTTCTTCAATAACTTTTTGATGATAGCGCTGAATGGAGCATTCTCTCTCTCCTAAACACACTACGTTCCCATGTTGATCAGCAAGAACTTGAATTTCAATATGACGCGGAGCTATAATTAATTTTTCAATAAAAACCCTGGCATCGCTGAAGCAATTTTCTGCTTCAAACTTAGCTGATTCATAGGCTTTTTTCATTTCCTTTTCGTTATGAACGACGCGCATTCCGCGCCCGCCGCCACCAGCTGCAGCTTTGATTATGATTGGAAAACCAATATCTTCAGCAATCTCAACTGCTTGACTAAGGCTATTAATAATACCCATATATCCAGGGACGGTACTTACTCCAGAATCGATAGCAATTTTTTTTGCTTCAATTTTATCACCCATTTGCTTGATAACTTGAGAGCTAGGGCCAATTAGCGTTATACCTTCTCGTTTTAGAATATTAGCAAACTCAGCATTTTCTGCTAAAAACCCATATCCTGGATGAACAGCTTGTGCTCCACTTTCTCGTATAGCACTAATAATATTGGTTATAGATAAATAGCTTTCTGTTGCAGGCGAATTGCCTATATAATAAGCTTCATCAGCGTATTGCACGTGGTCTGAGTTGGTATCTGCTTCTGAATAAACTGCAACAGATTTGATGCCCATTCTACGTAGAGTTTTCATGATACGTAGGGCTATTTCGCCTCTGTTTGCTATTAATACTTTATCAAATAATGGTTTGCTCATAAGTAACTACTAGTTATTTTAATCTAAAACTTTTACAAAGGTAAATTATCGTGTTTTTTCCACGGCATTTCTGTTTTTTTGCTACGCAAATACTTTAAGGATTTACATATTCTCCATCTTGTATTTTGTGGCTGTATAATATCATCTAGATATCCCCTTGACGCGGCCACGAATGGAGATGAGATGTTTTTCTTATAATCATCTATTTTATTTTTAAGTTTTTCGGGGTCGTGAGCATCTTCTCTAAAGATAATTTCCGCTGCTCCTTCTGCGCCCATGACGGCTATTTCAGAATTTACCCAAGCGTAATTAACATCGCCAGCTAAATGCTTAGAATTCATCACGATATATGCCCCACCATAGGCTTTTCTAGTAATTATTGTAATTTTAGGTACAGTAGCTTCCGCATAAGCGTAAAGTAATTTCGCTCCGTGTTTAATAATACCGTTATATTCTTGGTCCACACCTGGCAAAAATCCTGGTACATCAACTAGTGTCACTAAAGGAATATTAAAGGCATCACAGAATCTGATAAACCTAGCTGCCTTTCGTGAAGCATCAATATCTAAACACCCAGCTAAATGTAATGGTTGGTTGGCAACAAATCCTACAGGGTTTCCTTCCATGTAACCAAAGCCGATGATGATATTTTTTGCATAGTCGGCTTGAATTTCAAAAAACTCTCCTTCATCAACTATTCGCTCAATAAGTTCTTTCATGTCATATGATTTATTGGGAGTGTTTGGAACTAGAGTAGAAAGAGACATGTCGACTCTATCGGCTGGATCACGCGTTGGACGAGAAGGCAGGTCACCACGATTAGACAATGGTAGAAAATTAAAAAATCTTCGAGTTTCCAATAGTAGTTCAATATCATTTTTAAAGGATAAATCTGCAACGCCAGATTTGCTAGTATGCATTTTAGCACCACCAAGTTTTTCCTGGCTTACTTCTTCGCCAGTCACAGTTTTGACAACGTCAGGTCCTGTAACAAACATATATGAAGAGCCTTGAACCATAAAAATAAAGTCTGTAAGCGCAGGGGAGTATACCGCTCCTCCAGCGCATGGTCCCATAATAAGGGAAATTTGGGGCACGACTCCAGAAGCTTTTACATTTCGTAAAAATAACTCTCCATAACCACTAAGAGCATCAACACCTTCTTGAATACGAGCACCTCCCGAATCATTGATAGCAATTACTGGAGCTCCAACGCTGATTGCTGAATCGAGCAGGTCGCATATTTTTTTAGCATGATATTCACCCAAAGATCCACCAAGAACTGTAAAATCTTGGCTATACACAAACACTAGACGACCATTAATAGTTCCATGCCCGGTGACAACGCCGTCACCTGGGAAGGTTTTTTCCTGCATGCCAAAGTTTGAGCAGCGATGTTCAACAAACATACCAGTTTCTTCAAAGCTATCTGGGTCTAGAAGGACTTCCAGTCTTTCCCTGGCTGTTAATTTGCCTTTAGAATGCTGTGCTGAAATTCTTTTTGGTCCGCCTCCTAAACGTGCGGCAACTCGTTTTTTTTCGATTAACTGCTGTTGAAAAAACGCTTGTTTACTCATATCAAATACATACATAGTTAACTTGAAACATAATTATAGTAATTATTTCAAAAAAGTATATAGCAATTTTTTTGTAATAATTTGAGCAGTAGAGGGGTAATATTATAGACTTTTTTCTGTAGGGTGTTCGTAGTTGCTGTGATGCTAATTGGACAGAAGGCATAACACCGTCAGCCGCCTCATATACTATAGCTATTAGCCATTTACCAGATTTTTATGATATTACAGATTCTCTAGACTCTAAGATTATACATGAATATGCA
>JAQXDF010000031.1 GCA_029251475.1 Rickettsiaceae bacterium | reverse complement strand
GAACAAAATCGAATTGTTCAATCGAAAATTAAGTGCAAAATTGTGAATTTAATAATTGCTGCCTAGAATTTTGCTATAAGAAATCTCAGCTCTTGGATACGCCATGCAACAACGCCGGTTAAACCCGGAATGACTCCGAAGCTTATTGTGTAAAATGAATCTAAGCTTTCTGAGCAACGCTTCATTGTAAAATACTATATAAGTGGTAGTAGTCACTACCCCTACTCAAACATACTTATATAGTTTTTTTTCGTTATGATTGTTAAGGCAATCAATAGCAGGATCAGTTGCATCAAGAAATAACTTAGAACGATCAATGACGACTCTCTCCATTGCCAAAGTAACATACATATAAAAGGAGTCGTAGATGACAGAATTAGGCTGCCTAAGGAATGAGAGAGGCTAAACATCCTCATTCGTACATTAGTTGCGAATAGTGATTGAACTTTAATGGAGCAGGGCACTATGTAGAAAGGAGCTAAAAAAGCTAATGCATAATGCAAATGATAAACAGGGATTTGTTTTTGCAGCATAAGGGCCATCAAGATAACACAAAGCATGCTGCAAGTTAGAGCGAAGGTCGTTTGTATAACATTTTTTACTTTATCTGCGATAAATCCAGATATCAAACAGGCCATGCTATATAGCGCTATGACCTCTATGTTATGAAAGGTAGCCTGCTCTGGTGATGTTACATCTACGACATTGCCAACAAAGGTGCTCCAGAATATTATTAAAAAATAATAGATGCCACCGATCGTTCCATTAATCAGCAAAGCCAATAAGAATTTCAGTTTATGAGTTTTGATAATAGCAATAAAGCCTAGGTTAATATCTGAAATTTGAGAGTTCTTGTTCTTAATATAGACCTGACTTTCTTTTAGATATTTGCGCATAATAACAACGCATAACCCCATAAGACCACCAAGAAGAAAGTTAACTCTCCACAGCCATGAAATATCATCCAAAGATGTCGTCATAAAATACATTATAGATGCCAATAATACGCCTAGCTGGGAAGAGAACGAGACTATACCTATGGCAAAATTGCGTCGATTCTTGCCAATTTTTTCAGCTACGTATATTTTTATTGCATCTGTTTCTCCCGCCAGGCTTACCAGAAACAACATTCTGCATAACATTAGTGATATCACTGAACCCCATCCCCAAAACTCAAAGCCAGGAATGAAAGCGATGAAACCTGTTGATAGGGCAGCCATTAGGGTAGATATTTTTAAACTAGCTATACGACCTAATTTGTCGCCAATTCTACCAAATATAATTGATCCAAGTGGCCTAATTAGCATGGTCAAACTAAAAAACCCGAAGAACACCAGTATTTGTTCTCCGTCATTAATACCCGGCATAAAGTTTTTAGAGAGAACGGAGGCGGAAATGCCTAATAAGGCATAATCATAATAACGCACTATTGTAGCAAAAAATACTATAAGATAAGAACGATATTCTTGCGGTTGCATTTATTTAATCAGAATTAATTGCGTATTTGACTAGGGCTGATATTATATATCAAAGATCATTCATGCAACAAAATATTATCTCATGATAGGAAAGCTAAAAGGGCAGATAGACTCTGTATACGATGACCACTTTATAATTGACGTTAATGGCGTAGGCTACCTTGTATATTGTTCCATCAAAACTCTTAGCAAGCTAGTTCCTGGCGAGCATAGTGAGTTGCTGATCGAAACACATGTGCGTGAAGATCATATACATTTATATGGATTTTATAATGTAGAGGAAAAATCTACCTTTACTATTTTGCAGTCAGTCAAAGGCGTTGGAACAAGGATGGCTTTAGCTATATTATCCAGTTTGACACCAGAAGAAATTGCATTTGCACTATCTTCTGAAGATAAATCTGCATTTAATGCTGTATCTGGAGTTGGTAAAAAGCTAGCTGAGCGCATAATTACTGAGTTAAAAGATAAATTTACATCAGCTGGGGGTTTGGCTATTTCTGGTTTAAAGCCAAATTCTATGGTCACTCCTAAAACATCAGCGGCGGGAGATGCCGTTTCAGCTCTAGTGAGCTTGGGAATTAATAAGTTTGATGCACAAAATAGAGTAAATATTATATTATCGAGTGAGCCAGAAGCTTCGATTAATGACCTCATTAGACTAGCACTAAAAAATGGAGCGAGTGAGTAAAAATGACTAAAGAAATTTTATCTAGCAATGAATTAGAAACAGACGCGGATTTTTCTCTACGCCCCAATCTTCTTAAAGATTTTGTAGGGCAAGAGCATATTAAATCAAATTTAAGTGTATTTATTAAAGCTGCGCAAAATCGCCAAGAGCCTCTAGATCACACTTTATTCTATGGTCCGCCAGGTCTTGGTAAAACTTCTTTATCGCATATAGTTTCAAAAGAAATGGGTGTTAATTTTAAAGCTACTTCTGGGCCCACTCTGTCCAAGGCTGCTGATCTTGCATCAATATTAACTAATTTACAAGCTAACGATGTGCTATTTATAGATGAAATTCATCGCCTTAATACTAACATTGAAGAGGTACTTTATCCGGCCATGGAAGACTTTTCGTTGGATATTATTATTGGTGAAGGGCCTATGGCAAGATCTGTTAGGATAGATTTACCACGTTTTACTTTAATTGGAGCAACTACCAGGCTTGGGTTGATTAGTAATCCGTTGAGAGATCGATTTGGTATACCGCTTCGTTTAAAGTTTTATACTACAGATGAATTAATCAAGGTTATCAATAGAGCGGTAGGCTTACTTGGTACTAAAATAACTACTAAAGGAGCTGAAGAAATTGCAAAGCGCTCACGCGGGACTCCCAGAATAGCATTGCGACTTCTAAAACGAGTGCGTGATTTTGCATCGGTCGATAACAAAGATGAAATAGATGAAATTATTGCTGATAACGCGCTTAATCGTCTTGAAGTAGATCACGAAGGTCTTGATAGTAACGATTATCGTTACTTGAAATTTATTAGTGATAACTATAATGGTGGACCTGTTGGCGTTGAAACTATTGCAGCAGCTCTATCGGAACAAAGAGATGCTATTGAAGAATCCATTGAGCCATATCTAATCCAAATTGGCTTGCTGCAACGCACTCCAAGAGGACGTGTTTTAACCAATAATGCCTTTCGCCACCTAGGCATTAATCCGCCTTCTAGGGATGGAGAGCAAGAAACTTTGTTTAGCGTAAAATAACCTTATTGAAGAAAACTCTTTAATTCACAGTAATTAGCTGACATTTTTTAATCTATTTGTTATACTATGTCTTGTTTGAATTTCATAGAATATAAGGCTAAAAATAAATAGGGATAAGAGAATGGTAAAATGCAATAATTTACAAGAATTCCTAGATATGTCTACTGAGGATAGGGGCAACGTCTCCAGACTTATGCTTAGTAGTCAAAATATAAGGGATGAGGGGCTAAAGGCTTTGGTGTCGGTCTTACCGGAAGCAACGAATCTAACCATACTGGCTCTTGAAAATAATAATATAGGAAACGAGGGTGCTAAGGATTTAGCCACCGCCTTACCGTTATTATTTAACTTAAAAACCATTGCTCTTGAAAATAATCATATAGGGAATGAAGGCGCAGACGCAATAGCAAGATCACTGCTATTAGCTCCACAAATCACATACATAGATCTTATGGACAACGATATATCAGAAGAAAAAGAGGAAATGATAAATGATATTCTTCTTCAAAATAGGTATAAATTTGATCCTGTAGTCAATACTATTAAATCTATTATTGAGAAGGATGATTGTTCGACGGCTAACAAAGCTCACTTAGAGTTTTACCGTAAGAACTCGGACCATTTCAAAGCAATTTTAAAAATACAAAATGATGATCTAGATTTATTAGATATTCGGATTCAAAAACTAGATCATATAGCACTTGAGTATTCAAATAAATCTATGGGAGTATTCCCTAAAGATCTAGATGACAATGTACTAAGTATCATTAGCTCCTATTTAACTATAGAGGATTATGCAAACATCAGGGCTACTAAAAAAACTCTCCCCAATAATAGCGATGTTGCAGAGATAACAAACAACCCTCAAGTTGGTGACAAAAGAGCAGCAGAACAGGATCTGGAGTTTGTAAGTGAAATGGCTGGTGAGGTAGAAGCAGATTATTGATGTTATTACATAACACAGAAAGGGGGCATCTAAACAAAAAAGCTCCCATAAAAATAATTATTAAACCCAATTATTCAAATGATTAATTTTAAAATTGAATGGTAATATCTTGCTGGTTACAATATCAGTTATAGCAAGCAAATAATATTATATATGGCAGATAACCAATCATCAGAAACAGAAGTTCAAAATCAGGATAATGCAATATATAGTAAATTTCAGGGTGACAAAGAGGCTGTTTTAGATATTACTACAGAATATTTAAAGATTGATCCAGAGCTAGATGGAACAATAGATTTTAAAAATATACAAGCTAATTTAAGAAAGGCGGCAAATCAAGCAATAACGGATGGTGATTTTACAGCAGGTCTAAAAAAACTTGAAGCATTACGTGATGCTAAAACTAATATTTTGACTTATGTAGAAAATGGCACTCTAATCAGAGATGCACGAAGCGCCAAAGATCCTAGGGTACTGAGTAGTGAAGCCTTTGAGATGCAATATCTTAACGCTATAAGGGCAGCAATTGATCTTGTTGAGCAGGATCCACAATTTATCGGAAAGGAAAATGAGCAAAAGAAAGACGATGCCATAAAAGCTATGACAAGTAATGTTGCATCGGCAATGACTGCAATACAAAAACCAGACTTAGATCAAAAACAATGTGCAAAAAACTTTAAAAAAGAAATAACAAAGTTGGGTAGTTTGCTAGAAAAACAAGGTGTCAAAAAGCCCTTTAAAAAACTGAATATTGCCAAAGATTTCCAAAATTTTAAAGATGAACACAAAAATATTGTCACTATTTCTTCTATTGTAGATAAAAATGGAAAACAACGTAATGTCGTAGAAGCAGAAGTAGCTTTTAAAGAATTAACAGCAGATCAGAAAAAAGATTACCAGGCGATAATTGATGCTAAAGATACCCCAAAATGGTTTCAAAAATTAAAACCTTGGGAACAAAAATTAGTTGAAAATAATGCTCAAGCAATCATCGAGGGAAACCATGTAATACCGACCCAGTTACGACAAATTGTTGGAATGAAGAATGCTTTTGAAAAAATCACTGCAGTAATGAATGGTCAAGAGCTAGAGATTCTTCATACGTCTAAACACGCAGGAACTCTAACGTCTTTAGCGAAGGATAAAAAGTCAAGACAAGACATTACTAATGAAAATGCAAAACAGGCTCAAGCATGGATGGGAAGTGAAAAACAAATACATTGCAATACTTTGAATTCACTAAATGGTGCTGGTAATGATCATGAAATAGTTACACGTACCGCCAATGCTATGAAAGACGTGGGAGGCAATGAAACTAATACTGCCTTTAATCAATTTCGATATTTGGGGCGTTCTCATGATTTTTCTGGTGTTAAAAATGTTCTAGGGAAATTAAAGGTTTTAAGCACAGAAAACATAACGGACATCAAGGAAAAGGAACGAGGTAAAATTGCACAATTACAACAAAGCATAGAGAAGCTAACAAATTCAGAAAAAAAGGCTAATCGTTGGTTTAAATATCCAGATAGCGAAAATTCTAGCCTTGCGGTTTCAACGGCTCTTAATCAAGTCACTAATGATATATCGAAATTATCTCCAGACACACGGGAAGCCTTAAATTTGCCGCAAGAAGAAATATTAACTATGTGCGCTAGTGGAAAAGATAGAACAGGTCTTGCAGAGCATGATCAATCTGCTCAAGCATTACAAGCTTATTTGTGAATAGATTTAAAGGAGATAGATCGACAAATTCTTAAATCTGGACATACAGCTCAACAAGCAGGGGGAGTGAGTGCAGGAGGGGCTACGCCGGGTTGTTATGGTACCAAAAATGAAAATTTACCTGGAATTCCCAAATCAAGAAAAGAATTTCTAAAGGCGATAGTAGAAATATCAGCAAATAGTAATAAAATCAAAGCACCCAAGTTTTTTGCTCTAATCAAACAATTTTTTAAGAAAAAACCTAAAGAATCGAAGGTGGGAAGTTCAGAAAATAATTTTTCTCTTCAAAGCCAAACTACTCAATTAGATGACCATCATGATAGTCAGGGGCACATTCAAATACCCGGTGATCTTAAGAAAGAAGCAAAGGAGGTAGCTAAGAAACAAGGGGTGACTTCAGTAAGTAAACCCAAGGGAGGTGAGGTTCCTTACGCAGTAACAAAATCAGAGCAAGTGGTGGAGAGGTGAAATCTAGGCTATAGTCCAGGAAATTATTCCCCGATCCTAGTACAGTAACAGCTCAAAGGTATGACAGGTGGCGGTGTAAAGTCAGTCATTCCTGGCTTTGTAACCCATAATATACAAAGAATAGACCCTGAAACAAGTGGCGTTGTTGCATGGCGGTTGAAAAAGGTAGGTAGTTGCGCTATTAAAGTACGTATGAAAAAATACAGAAAAGAACGCAACTGGTCGCAATATAACCAGAACTTAAAGAAAATAGCAAG
>JAQXDF010000005.1 GCA_029251475.1 Rickettsiaceae bacterium | reverse complement strand
GATTCTAGCATCTTAAGATTAGTTTGATAAACCATTTCTTTTAACTCTTCAATTCTTGCCGGAGTTAAGGCTTCTCTCTCCTCTGCAGCTGCATTGATCCCGAAAAGATATTTGATATCTTGAGAAAATTTAGAAAACTCTTCTTTTGAAAAATGATTTTCTATAGAATCAATATAATAATTGATCAAGCTTTTTACATTCTCGCTAGTTTCTGAGCTAAAATTCTGCAATTCTTTTTGATTTATCAAAAGATCAAGTGATGGTAGAGAATCCGATCCATCCTCTGGTTGTAGTAATTGGCTACAAATTATATTAATATGATCCTTAAAATCTTGCCCTAATCTATACTCAAGTCTAGATAGGAATACTTCAACATTTATTTCATCAATGGATTCAAGGTTAAGGTCTGTTTTCTTCTCTGCCATATCATCGGCGAAAATAGCTTATGATATCGCCTTTACTATATCATTGTGGCGATTTTTCTCAGCATAATGCAGCGCAGTGCAACCTGTACTATCTTTTTCTTCAATTTTAGCGCCACGCTCTAGCAAGAACTCAATGACTTGTATATGTTGTTTATGTATATTTATTGAAGCCATATACAGCGGCGTTCTACCCGAATTATCTTTCTCTTCAATATCAGCCCCATGCTCAAGCAATAACTTGGCTGTTTCTTTATCCCCCCTGTTAGCAGCACAATGTAGCGCGGTCTCATTATCATTATTTTTTACATCCACCGAAGCTCCTTTTTCCAGCAATAACTTGGCTGTTTCTGTATCCCCCCTTTTGGCCGCACAATGCAGCGCGGTCTCATTGTTCTTATTTTGTACATCCACCGAAGCTCCTTTTTCCAGCAACAACTCTACTATTTTTGTATACCCATACATAGCAGCACAATGCAGCGCGGTCTCATTATCATTATTTTTTACATCCACAGAAGCTCCTTTTTCTAGCAATAACTTGGCTGTTTCTGCATCCCCCTTTTTGGCCGCAAAATGTAGAGCGGTTTCATTTTTCTCATTTTGCTCATCCACCGAATATCCTTTGTCCAGCAACAGCTTAACGTTTTCTAAATCTCTCTTTTTAACTGCTTCGATTAATTCTATTATCATAATTGCTTTCTCTTTGTTTAATAATAATTTTATTTTGCTAAGTAATTAAGACTAGGATCTG
This sequence comes from Rickettsiaceae bacterium, assembly GCA_029251475.1. Taxonomy (GTDB): domain Bacteria; phylum Pseudomonadota; class Alphaproteobacteria; order Rickettsiales; family Rickettsiaceae; genus Megaera_A. The sequence goes on along the minus strand of JAQXDF010000005.1, from coordinate 13,292 downwards.
TTACAAAGCATTATTAAATAATATAGCTAATTATTTAATAAATGTCAACTTATTTATTTAGTTTAATTTAACAAAACTTCATAGATAAAAAAATAGGTGGAAACATGGGGCTTAGAATCTTATTACTTGTAGTAATATGGTTATATTAGCCCTGCGCATTGTCTGGGACATAACCAAATGCGATTACTTCTTTGGATATGTGTTGTTTTGTTGTTAATCCTTGGCTAATTGCATCTTGGCCTAGTTTCCTGTTAAGCTCATCGATAACTTTCCACAAATTTTCTTGCCTGCGTTGCCCGCTCGAGTAATCAAAACTTAATTGACTTGAGTCCTGCCCCAGCCCATGCAAACTAATGCTAATTTTTCTTACTTTGTCTATCTTTCTTGTTTGAATCAACTCATCCCATACTGGCATGACAGCATGGAGCAAACTATGATTATCGCATGACGACACTAATTTAATTCTAGACTTAATTACTTCATTATTTACTGTATCTATTGTTAATAACATGCTGTTTGTATACAAAGACTTTGCACGAAGGCGCCTAGCTGCTCTTAATATCAGAGACAGAAGTACATTTCTTGCCCCTTGCACTCTTCTTAATTCCGGACCAAGCACCTGGCTATGGCCTATAGTGCTTTTTTTGACTTCCTCTACAGGGAGATCTGCCCCTCTGACCAAGGACCATATTTTTTCTCCATTAATGCTCCCCCATTTTTTAGCAAGACTTGCCTTATCTTCAGAGCATAATTCTTGTATGGTGGATATTTTGTTTTTCAATAAATTAACATAAGTTTTTTGACCAATTCCTGGCAGAGCTGTTAATTTTGAATCGTATAATATGCCAGGTAAATCAGTAGCTTGAATCACCGATAACCCGTCTAGTTTTTGAAAGTTTGTGGCTATTTTTGCTAAGTACCTATTTGGCGCGATGCCTATTGAACAACCTATATACTCTCCAACATTATTTCTAATAGCTTGCTTAATTACTTGGGCAATCTTAATTGCTTCATCTGCCTGGCGATATTTTCCTGTTAAACGAAACGCACCTTCATCGATAGAAAATATATGATCCACTTGCAGATATTTGTCTATCTCTTGGAATATCCTCTTGTGATAATCAACATAAACTGCATGCCTAGCTTTAATACAAATTAGCTCGGGACATAACTTCTTTGCCTCGTATATTTTTGTACCAGTTTTAATGCCACATAATTTCGCTTCATAACTCGCGGCAATAGCGCAAGTTGAATCAGATAATAGTGGCACGATCGCTATTGGCCTCTTCCTTAAAGAAACATCTAACTGCTGCTCTATCGTTGCAAAGTAACTGTTTATATCAATGTACAACCAGTTTAATCTATGTTCTAAAGCAAATGTCATTATGATAATAATTGTTGGAGTAAAAAACTTTTTAGATTACGACTTATATTTATAGTATAGCAGATTAGACTACAAAATTGCGATTAAATCAGCTCTTATTATAAATAACCATTAATAATCACCATATTCATACTGAATAACCACCATTGTCACCCTGAATTCAATTCAGGGTCTATTACTTCTTCTTTAAATTATAGTTCAAGGCCGGGAATGACTCGCTTTGCGTCTGGAAGTATAGATCCATAAGTCTGTTTTAAGATAAAGCGTATCAGGCCCATCGCAGACAACTTATCTATTTGGAGAAGATGATAGGACCACTTTAGCCGTCAGAATAAGGTCATCGTCAGAGAACCTTGTGTTAAGGTGGGTTCGGTAATAGCTACGCCACAGCGAAGCCAGGGACCGATCCCTAGTAGAATAATTATAGTCCGGAGGATTTTATCAAACCTAACGCACCAAGCAGCCCTAAAAGAAATACTAACAGGTTTCAACCTTTTTAGCAATGTTTTTTAACTCAGATTCCACTGATGCTAATATTTTTTGAAAGTCCTGATTCGCCTGCTCAAGAACCTCTCCACCCGTTTCTTGAAGCTTCGATTGCTTGTTATCTATCAAGCCCAGGGCCGTGATCACCAAGGCCAATTCAAATGAAGCAGTTGGGTTGTTAGTTTTGGTGTCCTCAAGCGCATGATCTAGCTTCTCTGCTAAGGATTCTACCTTTGGCCTGCTTGCTTCAGAGCAGGATAGTTGGAAGTTTTTATTTCCCAGTGTTATTGTTACTATTGACATAATGATTTCTAATTGTTTCTAGCTCTTGAACATATTCTTTAACTTGATCAAGCGTTGCTTGATTTTGTTTTTTTAACTCTGCATTCTGCAATGTTAAGTTATCGATTTGCTTTTCATAGTTAGCAGATTTTTCTACCAATCTATCTATTCTATTGCCAATCTCGCAGATTGTATCAATTAGTTGTTGCTTCGTTATGGTCATTATTATCTATAATATTATCTATTGATTCATTATCATGGCATAAATTCATAAAAACATAAAGTGATACCACTAATACCAAAGATATAATTGATATTATTACTATGTATTTTTTATGCACATGATTACTACTATCATCTATTTCTGGTACTTTTACGGTTATAGCCTTGTCCTTAGGGCATTTAAGTCCTAAGAATTCATGATATGCATTCGTGTAACCTTTTATATACACCTTACCTGGCATATCCTCCAAAGTACCCTCCTCAATATCCGTTATATACTTTTTACGGATTTTTAAAACCTCGGAAACTTCTTCTATAGTATAGCCGGCTTTTTCTCTAGCTTCTTTTAATTTTGAAGTCATTATTCTACCCTATTTTTCTTAAAAATATTTCGAATTTCTTGTTAGCAAGTATAATCATATTCAAATTAACAACCTTTTGCCTCTTAATATCTGATACAAAATCAACAAAAATTCCGGCTGCAGAAGAATTTTTTTGCAACCAATCTTTTAAGTTTATTTTTTGCTTGTCACTAGCGATAATGATATTAAGTAATCTCTTTTGCTTATCATAAAAGTCATCTTTTAAAGATTGTATAGACAATCTATTCCAATAAGATTCATCGATTTGAGCTTCTGCTGCTTGTCTCAACCAATCTATATTAAACAGATCTCCAGTCTCGAAATAGATATTAGCTATATCTGCATTTTCAGTATTATTTTGCTTAGCAATATTGATAATATCAAATGCAGACACTAGAACCTCTAAAGTTTCTATAGATTTAGCTAATTTTTTCTCTACACCTTCTTCTGTATAATGTACAATTTTACCAAAATACCTAGTTTTAGTAGTTCCCACCAATAATTTACTAATAATAGTAGATAACTCCTCTACCTCGTGACTAAACTCCTTTATAGCTTTGTCTATATTAATAGGATGTTTTACATTACGAATAAACCAGCTAATGCCACGTCTCATTATACGAGACAAGTCAGAAAACATCTCTACTTTGGTTGTCATCTTAATCGACGTACCTAAACTAGCTACCTTATTCCATAATTCATCCAAAGCAAAAACTTCCGTAACAACAGCGTGAGCGCGCGCAATATCAGCAGCCTCGCCTCCAGTTTCTGATTTTATAGAGCTAATTAGCGCCCCCCCAAGATGGTTCACTAATTTATTGATAATTACTGTACGGATAATTTCAGCTCGTAATGGATGATTTAAAATTTCTTCCTTAAATTCCTTACGCATAATTTCTGGAAAATAATTAAATAAATGTTTTTCAAAATATTTATCATTTGCAAAACTTTCATCCGCTAACCCTAGATCCAAAGACATCTTACTATAAGATAATAAAATAGAAAGTTCAGACCTAGTCATTCCTTCATTTGCAATGGCACGCCTTGAAATTTCAACTTTATTTGGCAAGAATTCTACTTCGCTATCTAGTAGCCCATCATTTTCCAGCTCTCTTATTAACTGACTGAATGATTCAATATTTAAAGACGTTGATAGTAACGAAATGGTAAGAGCTAAGTTTTGATCATAATTATCGACTAGCACTAATTCTTCAACGGCACTAGTCATTTTTTCAAGAATATCATTACGCTCCTGTATATTGATTTTACCAGAAGTTACTGCGCTATTTAAAGCTATTTTAATATTCACCTCATGATCCGAACAATCTACACCAGCAGAATTATCAATAAAGTCTGTATTAATACGACCACCACTTAAAGCATACTCGATTCTTCCTAGCTGGGATAAACCAAGATTGCCTCCTTCTGCAATAACTTTTGCACGCACTTCTTTACCATTTACACGCAATATATCATTAGTTTTGTCACCAATATCAACGTTATTTTCTGACGAGGACTTAATGTAAGTACCAATACCACCATTCCACAATAAATCTACCTTAGATTTTAGTATGGATTGTATCAACTTATCAGGCGTAATAGTTTCAGATTCTAGACCCAATAAACCTTGAATTTCTTTCGAAACATTCAATATTTTAGCTGAACGTTCAAAGATCCCTCCACCTTGCGAAATATACTCAGGATTATAATCCGACCACTTGCTTCGTGGCGTTTTAAATAATCGCATTCTCTCTGTATAAGAAATTTTGCAGTCTGGATCAGGATCAAGAAAAATATGCTGATGATTAAAGGCTGCAACTAATTTGATGCATTTAGATAATAACATACCATTACCAAATACATCTCCAGACATATCTCCAATACCAGCTACTGTAAATGCTTCTTTTTGTATATCGACTCCCATTTCTAAAAAGTGAGACTGCGCAGATATCCAAGCTCCTTTTGCAGTAATACCCATTTTTTTATGGTCATATCCATCTGAGCCACCAGAAGCAAAAGCATCTCCTAACCAAAATTTATATTCCTTAGAAACAGCATTAGCATGATCAGAAAAACTAGCCGTTCCCTTATCGGCCGCAACAACAAGATATGGATCAGATTCATCGTAACGTACTACGTTTTTAGGATGAACAACTTTACCACGAACTAAATTATCCGTTACATCGAAAAAGCCTCGTAGAAAATCTTGATAGCATGCTATCACCTTCTTCATATACTCTTCTTGAGTCAATTCTCCTTGAGAAAAATTAATATAAAAAGCTCCCTTTGATCCAACCGGCACAATCACCGTGTTTTTTGCCATTTGGGCTTTCATCAGCCCAAGCCCCTCTATTCTATAATCCTCTCCTCGGTCGGACCAACGAAGCCCTCCTCTTGCAACTTTACCTCCTCGCAAATGTACACCTTCAAAATCATTTGAATAAACAAATATTTCTGCGTATGGAATCGGCAAAGGCAAATCCGGAACTTTGGCTGAATCTAATTTAAAGGATAAATAATGCTTCGGCTCTTCATCGATATTTTGATAAAAATTTGTTCTAAGTATGGCCTCAACAATACCACGCATATTTTGCATAATCTTATCTTCGGCGCTACTAGCTACTCCGTCTAAATACGTGCTAATGTTTTCTAAAACTAACTTAGCAGCCTCTTTAGAATGATTTTTAGGATGAAACTTTGCCGCAAATAATTCAACCAACATAGAGGTAAATTTACTATGCTTGACCAATATTTGTTGAACATAATCCTTGCCATACTGAAAGCCAGTTTGATGTAGATAACGAGTCATAGCCTTCATCAATTTGACTTGCCTCCAATCAAAACCAGATAACACGACTAATTTATTTAAAATATCACTAGTTAACAGCCCATCACTGACTTTTGCCAAAGTTTCCTCAACATTGTGCTTTAACTGATCAAAAGTAATATCAATCTCAACAGCACTTAATAGCCTGAACTCATAAATCCAACTTTGCTTAAAATCAGCAGATTCTTTGATTGAAAAACTTTGTTCATCAACCGCAGCAAAGCCAAGATTTTCAATAGATGGTAGCATCTCTGAAAGCATTAAACTCACTTCAGAACTATAGAATTTTAAAACAAACTCATTATTTTCTTCTTTCGTTAGATTAAATACTACATTGCCAGACTTGGAAGCTTTTTCAATATAGAGTAAATCATCCAAAGTAATATCTGAATTAAACTTGTGTCTATATTCTATAGGGAATGAAGCTTCAATCCTTTTATGCTTCACGCTCCCTTCATACTCACCCAATTCTTCATGTAGTTTGTGTAATAGAGCTTCGGACCAATTAGTTGTAATTTGCACTAAAGCCGCTTCTATTTCATCATGAGAGAAATCTAGTTTGGACGGATCGTCAACTGCAATAGTAACAAATAAATGAGAGAAGTTCTGCGCAACTACGGTAATATCATCTGAGATAATTTTGCATCCCAGCTTGCTCTTGAGGTAGCAGCTAATATCATGATATACTTCAGGAGTTAATTTTTCTCTTGGCAAAAATACTATTACATTAATAAACGAATTAGACCAATCTTGTTGTATAAACAATTTTAATCTATGGCTATGCATGCTTGATAGCATGTGCAAACACATACAATACAAATCCGACTCATCAATTTGAATTAATGTATCTCTAGGCAGTGATTCAATAATATTTTTAATTTTTTTAGAGTTATATCCAACTTCAGAAAACCCTGATTTTTCTACAACGTAATTCATTTTATCACGTAAGATCGGAACACTCTTAATGGATTGAAAATAAATAGCTGTACCATACAAACCAAAAATTATAGTTCCTGACTTATATTCTCCATTTTCGTCATATCTTTTTACTAGAATATAGTCCACCAAGGCGTTTCTGTGTACTGGCGATAGCTTGTTGATTTTTCCAAGCATCACTAATTTGTTTTTGTAATACTCTTTCTTTGACAACTCAACAATCGTAGAAATTTCTTCTAAATTATCCTGCCCAATATCTTTTACGCCTTCTTCATTGACAATAGAATTTGATTCTGCATCAAAATCTACAGCCCCAAGGAATGTAATATTATTTTTTTGCAACCAATTCAGAAAATCCAGTGTTTCTTCTGCCGGCATATGAATTTTTTCATATACATCTTTATGGTGAACAATATCTGTTGTGATACTGATTATCTTATTAAGCAAAGTTTGCCATGAATCATATGTATAATCTACTAAATCAAGTATATTATTGATTTCTGACTTAATAGATTCTAAGGCCTCCTGATCAAACGTACCTAGAATTTTAATATAAACTAGGGATTCGTTCCCACCCCCATCTTCTTTTTTAGCGATGTTTTCAAGGTTACCATTTTTATCCCTTGTCGCTGACAATACTGGATAGAAAGTAAAAACCGTTTGTAATGAACGTTTTAATAACAAGCTATTTAAAGAATCATTTATAAATGGCTTATTTTCAGTTGTAACCAGTATAGTAATCGCGGGTTCATGCTGGAATTCATTAACCCGTATTTCTATTTTACGCTTTCCAGGCACGTGATTCGAGAAAAATTCAAATGCCTCATAGGTGAAATCTCCAAACAACTCAATTTTATCACGCGACCTATAATCAACTGGGATGTACTTTAAAAACTGCTGAACAAACTTGGTATATAACTCGCCTTTTTCTTCAGCATTTACTATATCTAAAATCTCAGAACTGAAGTCATCGATTTTACAACTTAATTGACTTAGAGCTAGCGAATTTGTTACGTTGATCTTTTTACCCATGGATTACAATCTCTATTATTGCTTTTAAAATTACAAACTATGAGTATAATAGTAGAAATAACGTTTTCTATCAAGCATTTGGACTAAATATATGAATACTATTTTTGCTCAATGCTCCGCTAAGGCTAAATCTGGCGTAGCTGTATTTAGAATATCAGGACCAAACACCCTTGAAGCCCTTAAACGATTGGTTGACTCTCCGATTGATAATCTAGAGCCACGAAAGTTGTATTTTCGTCATATTTACACTCCTCAAACGGGGCAAAAAATAGATGAATCTATGATTGTATTCTTCAAAGGAAGTTCAAGTTTTACAGGAGAAGACTCTGCTGAGATCCACACTCATGGTAGTATAGCCGTAATAAAGATGCTTAATTCTGCTCTCGAAAAAATGCCCGACATACGCCTGGCAGAAGCTGGAGAATTTGCACGCAGAGCCTTTTTAAACGGCAAAATGGATCTAACTTCCGCTGAAGGTTTGGCTGATTTAATCGATTCAGAAACAGAGCTCCAGCATAGGCAAGCCATAAAGCAACTAGGTGGAGGGCTTGAAAAAATCTATGATAACTGGCGCTCCCAATTACTAAGTCTCATTAGTTTACTAGAGGCCTATATTGATTTTCCTGATGAAGAAATACCAGAGGAAACTCTGCAGCAAGTTGGAGACTTGATACAAAAACTGATCCAAGAAATCAAAGAGCACCTAGACGATAATAATCGTGGAGAAAGACTAAGGAATGGTTTGAAACTTGCTATTTTAGGAAAACCAAATGTTGGTAAATCTAGCTTGTTAAATTATTTGATGAATAGAAATTTAGCAATTGTTTCAGATATTTCTGGAACGACTAGAGATATAATCGAAGGTCACCTAGACATTGGTGGCTATCCTATCATCTTGCAAGACACAGCTGGCATACACGAACTCACCGAAGATTCAATTGAACAAGAAGGTATAGAAAGGGCTAAACGCGCATCGATAGACTCTGACATAAAAATTATCATATATGATTCTACCAAAGATATAAACGATAACGATTATTTCACTGATATAGTTGATGATAATACTATTATATTACTAAACAAAGTCGATTTATGCAAATCCACTCTACCTAAGCAAATACATGGCAAAGAGCCCATTTTAGTTTCTATCAAGAAGCAAGAAGGAATGGCTGATTTACTTAACCAAATTATTAATATATCTGACCTCATCGCTAGCCCATCTGAGGCACCTCAAATCACAAGAGCAAGACATAGGGCTCAACTGGAAAAAGCTATAGACTATTTAGCGGACTTTTCTTTAGATAATGATTTAGTTCTTGTAACGGAAGATATACGCATGACCATAAGAGCTATAAGTAATATAACTGGTAAAATCACCGTTGATGAAATTTTAGGAGAAATATTCAGCAATTTCTGCATAGGGAAATAATGATCACAAACCGCACCTCCGAGATTACTCAAATTATTAATCAATGGCAGGCTTATCTTGGAGAGCAGCGTAATTACTCTAATCATACGCTGCAATCTTACCTAGGGGACTTAAATCATTTTTTAAATTTTATAAATCAGTATCTATCACAAACAGCATCAATACAAAACATTGCATCGGTTGATACGAGATTAATTCGCAGCTGGCTTTCTGACCGTCACACAAATAACTACGGCCCAGCTTCAAACGCTCGAGGCCTGTCTTCTATTAAAAGTTTTTATAAATTTCTTGAAAAAACACATGACATACATTGCCACGCTGTTTTTATTGCACACTCTCCCAAAAAACCTAAAACTTTACCCAAAGCTTTGTCTCAAGAAGAAACTCAAATCTCATTAAATAATATTGAAATGCTAGGAGACGAAGAATGGATACATCTGCGCAACAAAGCCCTACTAACATTAATTTATGCTAGTGGAATGCGTATCTCCGAAGCGCTTTCTATCACGAAAAATCATTTGAAAAACACAGAGTTCATTAAAATCACTGGTAAAGGCAATAAAGAACGCCTTATTCCCTGGATAGGAGCAGTCAGGCTTCTGGTTCAAAAATACATTGATAAACTACCCTATTCCCTAGAGGACAATGACCCTATCTTTCTTGGGAAGCGTGGCGCTCCCTTGCAAAGAGCAGTCTTTAACCGCGAGCTCATTTACCTGCGTAGAACGCTTGGACTCCCTGAACATCTGAGCTCTCATGCATTTCGCCATAGTTTTGCAACTCATTTACTAGAAAATGGTGCTAATTTAAGATCTATACAAGATTTACTTGGTCATCAAAGCCTTTCTACCACCCAAACATATACAAAAATTAATCAAACTCACCTGCAATCCGTGTATAACAAGGCCCATCCAGAGGCTATTGACTGATTATTACAAAATATTACTTGCGTTAATTTTAGCTGTTGAGTTATATTATGACTATGGAACAATATACAAGGTCATTATGCAGCAAATTATTTTACCTGAAGGCTACAAACCCTCCGAAAACGAAGAATACATGAACCCAATGCAACTTTGCTACTTTAAGACCAAGCTACAAAATTGGAGGGAGGAATTATTAGCTGAGTCAAGAAACACTCTAACTCATCTGAAGGAAGAAAATTGGAATGAATCTGATTTAAATGACAGAGCGAGCGTAGAGACAGAAACAACTATAGAACTTCGAACAAGAGATCGTTATCGTAAATTAATTGATAAAATCGAAACTACTATAGCCCGGCTGGACAAAGGCGATTATGGATTTTGCGAAGAAACTGGCGAAGAGATTGGTCTGAAACGTTTGGAAGCAAGGCCGGTAGCTACTTTATGCATTGAAGCTCAAATGCGCCATGAAAACTATGAAAAAACGCACGTTGATGAAGACTAAAGCTTGATCTTTATAAGAATAAGCTCATATATACTGCCAATTAAAACGAAGAATTACACAGAAAATCTTTGTTTTAACATCACCAAACTCTTAGAGATTCCGGCCCAGGCCCGGAGTCTCTATCAGCAAGCCACTCTTAATGACCACCTTTGTCTCAGCCCCTCCCTTGCAAATGCCTATAACGCTCAAGAAAGTCTTATATTCAAACTCCAAAAAATTACACAAAACTATCTTTACATAAGTGTTTTTTTGCTAAGATTATTTTAATATACTAACGTAGTGTTTTATATTAATTAATTATTATCGGGTTAACTATATGTCAAAAATTAAAATTAATGAAGCTCAAGCTAGAGCGTACCACGAGTCCTTAGGATTCACAATTGTAACTCCTCAAGAAGGAGATGGTGGCGGCGCTAAAGGTGTAGACCATTTTGTAGTTGAGAGCAGACCCTTAAATAACGGTATGCTTTTAGATCACACCATAACCTACTCAGTCCTAAAACATCCAAACAAGGATTTTTCAATGGATGAAAGTGTTCATACGGCTTTGGGAAATAAAGGGAATTTTATTGTGTCTTTTGAAGGAGCATACACATTATATTCAAAATATACTAACTCTGTAACAATTGATTTTACGAACCATGCAGTAATAGATTCTGCTGATTCACACGGGCCAATGTTAAAAGTTGAAATAAGTGAAGAGCAGGCTAGACGCTTCCAGGAATCTGGATTTGCAACCGTTACTCCAATAGATGGCGATGGTTTTAATTCTGTACAACACTTCGAAACAACTCAAAAATTTAACGGCGAAGAGATTCATAATTTAATAATGCTAAAATCAAGAACCGGCACTTTATCATTTGATGGTTCAGATTTCTCAACAAAATTTCAAGCTGGAAACTTTATCGTGCATCTTGGAGACAAGTATACTTTATATTCATCACACAATCAGGATGTTGGTGTAGTATTCCCTGATACGCTAATAGATTGCGCTGATTCAAAGAACGACGTGTCAGAAGTTTATGAGGGTTTTGATCTCATGTATTACCGTCCTATCCGTCCTATAAGTTGCATACCAGATGCATCTGAAATAATTGGCGACGCATCATCTATAGAAGCTGCAGAAGATATTGCATAAATCTCAATTATTGATATTTACGCATTCATCTATTGCAAAACCCCACGAGATAACTCCCGTGGGGTTTCATTTATTCTTACTGGTTATGCCTCATAATTTCCTAGAGGTATGACCAGTGTATAATTGACGCGGGCGAGTGATCTTAAGCTCAGGATCTTCCCACATTTCTTGCCATTGAGCTATCCACCCAGAGGTCCTTGCTAGCGCAAATAAAGCCGTGAACATTTGAGACGGAATACCCATCGCCTGATAGATTATCCCAGAATAAAAATCAACATTTGGATATAATTTGCGTTCTATAAAATATTCATCATTTAAAGCAATTTTCTCAAGCTCTAGAGCTATATCCAATATAGCATTCCCCTTTAGCTGCCCTAGTTCTTCCAAAACTTCTTTACAGGTTTCTCGTAGCACTGCAGCGCGCGGGTCATAGTTTTTATAAACTCTATGCCCGAATCCCATGAGCCTGAAAGGATCATCTTTATCTTTTGCGCGCGCTATATATTGGGGGATGTTATCCACTGAACCAATTTGTTTTAGCATGTTGATCAATGCCTCATTCGCACCACCATGAGCTGGCCCCCATAAGGAGGCAATTCCTGCACTGACGCATGTAAATGGATTGGGCCCTGATGATCCAACTGTACGCACAGTTGAAGTTGATGCGTTTTGTTCGTGGTCAACATGAAGGATGAATATTTTGTCCAAGGCCTTTGCTAGCACTTTATTAATTGCAAATTTTGAGCTAGGACGAGCAAACATCATCTGTATGAAATTTTCAGTAAATGACAGATTTTCATCCGGATAAATAAATGATTGCCCTGTAGAGTATTTATAAGTCATCGCCACAATTGTTGGCATTTTAGCGATCATACGTATGGCAGAATGATCCCTACCCTCTTTTGTTTTCATATCAATTGAATCATGATAAAACGCCGACAAAGAACCTACCACCGAAAGGATAACCGCCATAGGATGCGCTGAATGGCGAAAGGCTCCAAAAATATTACGGAGCTGCTCATTGACTAATGAATGATGAGAAATTTGCGCCTGAAATTCTGAATAATCTTTTTTATTGGGTAAATCACCATTTAAAAGCAGGTATGACACCTCCAAAAAATCTTTATTATCCGCAAGATCCTTAATATCATATCCACGATGACGTAGAACTCCTTTTTCTCCGTCGATATAAGTGATCTGCGAAGTGCATGAAGCCGTAGACATAAAACCTGGGTCATAAGTAAAGTAACCAGTATCTTTATATAGATTGCTAACATCTATAATATCTGGCCCAATCGACGCATTCTTGATGGGTAATTTATGTATTTGATTATTGATCTTTAATTCTGCAAATTTTTCATTCATTCTACGCCTCGTCCATATTCTTATAATTTTATTCAAACACTTACAAAATCACTACAAGCTTGATCTTGATTTAATTATTGTATAGATGCTCCGTAGAGTCTAGTAATAATCTATAATCTCTAGGAATTAAATATCATGGTGAAAGAACAAAACAATATACGTTACACCTGGAGCATTACGTTCCTAAGACCCTATAAACATAAAGTTATAGTAAATTGCAATGAAGACTTGTGATTAAAGTCATCCTGAATTCAATTGACGGATCTAGATTCCGGGTTAAACGGCGTTGTTGCATGGCGGTTGAAAAAGGTAGGTAGTTGCGCTATTAAAGTACGTATGAAAAAATACAGAAAAGAACGCAACTGGTCGCAATATAACCAGAACTTAAAGAAAATAGCAAG
>JAQXDF010000004.1 GCA_029251475.1 Rickettsiaceae bacterium | reverse complement strand
CTATTTTCTTTAAGTTCTGGTTATATTGCGACCAGTTGCGTTCTTTTCTGTATTTTTTCATACGTACTTTAATAGCGCAACTACCTACCTTTTTCAACCGCCATGCAACAACGCCACTCAGGTAGATAATGACATAGAATTTGCGCATATTTTTCTACATCAGAATCTTCTAGAAAATTTAAATGTATATGCATAGAACTTCCATAATCATCTAGAAATGGCTTAGACCTGAAATCAGCATTTCCGCCCAGATATTGTGCTGATTTAATAATCTTTTGACGTACTCTATCAATAGACTCTGCATAATCTGATAAGTTTTGTGATGGAGGAAGATCTACTTCGTATTGATCTGCCCCCTTCTCTTTTTTAATAATGTGCCCTATTTTTGATTCTAGTAAATTAATATTTTTAATATCGTGTAAATAAAACTCAATTTCTGCCCCAACTATAGGGGTTAAGCTAAACTTACCTTTAAAGCGATCAACCAGTTGATTTAAGAGATTGTTTTGCTCTTCAGTATCTGGTAATTTATTATTATTCATATTCAGCACAACATTATGGAAATAGAATTTATTAAGGACAAGATTTATTGTAAAGTTTTTGACCGCACTTATACACCATCAAGTGGTATTTATAGCAGGAAAAAGCATAATGATGCGTCAAAATTAGCCCAAATCCAGCAAAATATTGATAGCATCAAAGCTGAAAATAATGCCAAGGAGCTAGTTATTCTTAATCAAGTGCATGGAAATGTGGCTATTTGTGCTGACTCTATGGATTATGCTCTGCAACCAGATGCTGATGGCTCGGTAACCACAAAAGAAAACATAGCATTGGGAATTATAACGGCTGACTGCGTTCCTGTTCTTCTTGCTAGCTCGGATGGATCAGTAATCGGTGCTGCTCATTGCGGATGGAAAAGCGCAAAGCAGAATTTGATTCACAACGTGGCATTGATGATGAGGGAAAATGGCGCAACCAATATTCGTGCAATTATCGGACCATCTATACAGCAAAAATCCTATGAAGTTGATCTGGATTATTATAATAATTTTATTTATAATGAAGAAGATTGCCAAAAATTATTTATTCCCTCAAAAAGAAATGGTTATTATATGTTTGACCTTAGTGGCTATGTCAAATATAAGCTAGATCAGGAGCAAATTGAATTGTTTTTACATATTAATGAAGATACTTACTCAATGCCCCAGAAGTATCCAAGCTATAGGCGTAGCACTCATGGTATAGAGCCATATAATCAAAATATATTATCTACAATTATAATAAAACCATGTTAAAATTACTTTCTCCAAACTGTTTCATCAAAGCTGAAAAAATCTTGATCCCTATATTATGGGCGTCTCTACCAGTAATGCTATTTATAGGCTTATATTATTCTCTATTCTCATCCCCCATCGATTATCAACAAGGCGACATGGTACGCATAATGTATGTTCATGTTCCAGCTGCATGGATGAGTCTGGGAGTATATGTTTTTATGGCCGTATGCAGCTTTTCTGCTATCGTTTGGAGGACTAGAATATCATATATTTTGGCCGTAGCAGCAGCGCCTATTGGAGCTACTTTTGCCTTAATAACGTTAGTGACTGGCTCTATTTGGGGAAAACCTATTTGGGGAACATGGTGGGTTTGGGATGCTCGTCTTACCTCTATGCTTGTATTATTTTTATTATATATAAGCTATATTTCTATTACTAATAGTGGTTCTAGTATATTGCGAGCTGAAAAACCTGCATCCGTGATGGCCCTAATTGGCTTAATAAACATCCCTATTGTAAAATTTTCTGTAGATATATGGTATAGCCTCCACCAACCAGCGAGCGTATTAAAAATAGGTGGCCCATCTATACATAGCGCCATGCTATTACCTCTCATGATAATGTTTGCTAGCTTTATTATATTTTTTATACTGACCTTAATAATGAGAACAAAAATCTTGATGATAAAAATAAAACGTAATAATGGAAGGAATATATGACCTATGTTGTAACTGATGAATGTATAAAATGTAAATACACAGATTGTGTGGAAGTTTGTCCTGTTGATTGCTTTTACGAAGATGACTTGATGCTAGCAATTAACCCAGATGAATGTATTGATTGTGGAGTTTGTGTTCCTGAATGTCCTGTTGATGCCATCAAGGAAGAATCACCCGACCTCCTAGAGTGGATTGAACTTAACAAAAATATTGCAGATAAAGGAAGAAATATTACCTTGATCAAAAATCCATTACCAAATGCTGATGACTATAAAGATGAAAAAAATAAGTATGAAAAATACATGCAGTAAGTTGATAATATTGCACTTACACAGGTGCATAAATTACTAAGAGAAGAGAATTGATATTGTCACGACTACTGAGATAAGTGTATTATATAATTATTTCCTTCTATTTTCTCGATTCAAGATTATTATACTTTTATGCCTTTGGTTTATTAACTCAGCATTCTATCACAAGAGACAAACTAATAAGATCAAATTAAATATATCTTATATATATGGTTAACTAATTTATGAGTAGAGTAACATGGTAGAAAAAATATATAACTTTGTATTTGTTGTTTTTTTATTAATTAAATACTTGGCCATTTATATTAGATTATTTTTTATAAAATTACGTATTACACTTGTTAAAAAAAATTGGTACCTTAGCAGAAATAATAATTATTATAATCCTACATTCGCTGCAACAGTCTATCGATATGGATTAATTTGGAAAATTGCCAGATATGATAATTTTTTTGGTGAATTTCAAAATAAGTACGATGCTATGGATTCTATGTTCGAAACCTGGTTATCAGAAACTGAGATTACTGCAACTATTTTATCATTAAATAATTCTTTAACTAAAACCAAAGATAGAATATTTTTCTCTAATCAAAAATATTCTGATCTATATCAGGCAGATGAATATCCTAAGGGACGTAATTATCGCGTTATAGATAACAGTGAAGATAATATTAATTTTATATCTCAATATTTTTATTTAGCACAAACTACCCAAAGCTGCTACAAGTGCAAGAACAATATTTTAGTGAATGCAATAATACTACCTGAAGGATTTGAAACCATTGATCACGATTCTACAGAAGACCTAGAGCAGCAAGGCGTTGATATAGATGGTTTTTCTTTATTTTGCAGTAAAAATTATTTGTCCATTTTGTCATATGTAGATTATATTTCTCCTTGCGCCTTAGAGCATATTTATAAACACATTGATAAGGAACTATTTAGAAAAAAATATTCTTTTGCAGCTAATTCTGAATATTATCGATCAGTATGTAATTATTGCAACTCTGCACAAGGTGATAACTTTGTCATCTCTGAATACAACTCAGCATTTCACCCTGTTAGTATCGAAGACTTCAAAAAAATAAAATTTTTTAAAATCAATGAAGAAATAAAAATATCAGCTCGTAGTAATAGCATTGGGTATGGATCTTTTTCTAGTAGCCTTGTCTCGATAAGAAATATATATAAATAAATACACAATTAAGTTTGTTAAAGCCCTTAAAAATATTAGCTGCCTTTTTAAAGAGCAGACTGGTGAAGATTTATAGGGAGAATAAGTATATAAAAGCCAAAGGTGACAATATTTTCTATTGACTTCAGGCATTTTAGGTATATACTCCATCATCATTATATTAATATTACGTGAGAATTTGCTGATATGTTCGCAGTTGTAAAGACAGGTGGAAAGCAATATAAAGTTGCAAAAAATAGCATCATAAAAGTTGAAAAAATAGAAGGTCAGCCAGGTAGCAAAATAGAATTAGATCAAATTTTAATGCTAGGCGAATCTTTAAAAGCGTCTTTTATTGGCACACCAATGGTGAAAGGAGCAAAAGTTACTGCTGAAATTACTAGCCAATTTAGAGATGATAAAATTATTGTTTTCAAGAAGAAAAAGCGTCAAAATTATCGTCGTAAATCTGGTCACAGACAAGATTTAACTGAATTAAAAATTTTAGATATTGTAAAAAAATAAGGTAATAGGATATGGCAACCAAAAAAGCTGGTGGTAGTTCCAAAAACGGTCGTGACTCGGCTGGACGTAGACTTGGAGCAAAAAAAGGAGATGGACAAGGAGTTATTCCTGGTAACATTATTATGCGCCAACGTGGTACAACAATTCGTCCTGGAAAAAATGTAGGAATAGGAAAAGATCATACTCTTTTCGCATTAGTTGAAGGAAAAGTTGAGTACTTAACTAAGGGGACCTATAAAATAGTCAATGTAATTTAATTACCACTATAAAAAATATTCTGTAAAAAAGGGGAGGCATTGTTGTCTTCCCTTTTTTTATGCCAGTTTTCTATTTGAACCTCCTATTTTACATGGGATAGAGACTGTTGCATCATGACTTACTTAATTAATACACGTTACTCTAGTTAATTCTTTATTTACTTTTCTCTAGGATACTCTTTTCTGTCTACTGCCTAAATAACTTAAGTAGTACGAATAAATATTTTAACTTACAACAAGGAGAAAACTAGTGCCAAAAAGACATAATAAACACAAACATCACAACATGATGACAAAAATTTTCCAAAGTCAGTTTAAGAAGTTTAAAGAAAAAGCAGAGGATTTTGGTGTAAACGAAGAAACAGCCTTGAAAATTAAAAATATGCATATAATTCATTCAAAAAGCTTACGCCAAGTAGCCGAAAAGCAACTTAAAGCATCTTTGCTGGAATCTGGGAACAAAACCTTGGAATCTTTAGCCGGCGGTATAAAAGCGAACACCGAAGAAAAAAGCTTAGTAACTGTAATACAACATACTGTTAAGCATATATTAAAAGACCCTAAAAATCCTCTGCATAACATAGAAGACAAGTTCATAGCACAAATGCAAGACATGACAAGTGGACACAAAAAGAAGTTAGTAAAATCCATTGGCACCGTTGTTGGCAAAGAAAATATCGAGACCCTAGAAGACAAGCTATTCAACCAAGCTAATCAAGTCTGGAACAACTTAGCGCAAGAACTTGATATTATGTTGGTTGGGTTCATTGAAAAAACCAAAGATCATCTTAATGATTTTCTTGAAGCATCTTCATCTGAATCGGAATCTTCAAGCGATGAATCCTCTGACGAAGATATTGTTGTCAATGAGGCGTCTCCTGCAGTTGAAGAAGTAGCTGAAGCTGCTGCCGACGAGACCGTTCCTGCGGTTGAAGAAGCTGTTTCTGAAGAAGCTGCTGAACCTACTACAGTAGAAGAAGCTGAAGCCGCTGCCGAAGAAGCTGCTGAAGCCTGCTATGATTGAGGCCGCTGCCGACGAGACCGTTCCTGCGGTTGAAAAGACTGTTGCTGAAGCTGCTACAGTAGAAACCCTTCCTACAGTTGAATCTGCTGAGCCTATTGCGGTTGAAGATCCTTCTACTCTTGCTACAGTTGCAGAAGAAGCAGCTGAAACTGCTGCAGAAGAAACTGTTCCTACAGTAGAAGAAGATGTTGAGGTTAAAGAAGTAGTCGAAGCTGCTGCCGACACTAATTCCGAGATAGAACCACTAGATTTAGTAGGATTTGTACCTACCGATTCGCTTGTTGAGTAGAACTATAGAAAAGTACTTTTTGTACAAAGACCGGACTAATATAGATTATTAAAAGGATTTATATTAGTCCAACCTAAATAAACGCAACCTAACTCACGCTTTGCTGAATTAAATTATAAAATTTCTTTAATTCTGTATTTGATGCAATAGTGACTTGACAGGCTAAGTAAAAATCTATATCTTTCATTCAAATAATATAAATAATATAGGGATACCAATGTCTCGTAAATGCGAATTAACTGGCGTAGCTGTGCAATATGGTAATAATGTATCGCACTCACAAAGAAAAACTAGAAGGCGTTTTGAACCAAACGTAAGGACTGTAGTGTACACTAGTGAACTTACTGGTGAAAAATACAGGTTTAAAGTTGTAGCAAAAGCTATGCGCAGCGTTGAAAAAATTGGTGGCTTTGATAATTTTATGCTAAAAGCAAAAGATACTACTATGTCACTTAAAGCTAAAAGAGCAAAAAGAGATATCTCTAAAAAGAAAAAAGAGTTAGCGTAATGAAAAAAGACATTCACCCAGCTTACCAACCATTAAAAATCAATATTGGTAAAGATGTATTCAACACAGCTTCAACATTGAAATCTGGCGAAATTCTTATGGATGTTGATTTTCGTAAGCATCCAGCTTGGAACAAGGGTGCTGCAAACGTTGTCAACCAATCTAATAAAAGTGTTAGTGACTTTAATAAAAAATTCGCTGGCCTTTCTTTTGGTGCTAAAAAATAGTTTACTCATCTCTTATCATAAGATTTGTAAAAGGATATAATAAACTATTCTCTTGTGTATAGAGGGTAGTTTATTATTATGTTATTTGTAATTCGTAATTATTCTAATTAACCACATTTCCCCACATCATCATCAAAACCACTTAAAAGAAAACTTATAAAACTTGCTGTATATAGTGAATTTAGACGAAGCAGGACTAGGATAAATGAGCGAAGCCTTAGAGCTAGGGGAGCGAGAAGAGAGTCAGGCACAACAACGTCCCTACTAAAAATACATTTACTATAGTAAAAATTCTATTTATTTTGCATTAGACTATTTGAAAATTTAGCGTATAAGTATATACTTAAACGAATTATTAAAATGCAACCTCATGAACAGCCTTATCCTCCGTTGTCAAATATATTTAGCTAATTCATTAAATTGGTTTGCCACAAGGAGCTTTAAAGTTGGCAAAAACACATGTGCTAAATTAATTTATTTTGCTTCTCGCATGGACCCTAGCAGAAAATTATATAGAGATAACCTAGCTAGTTTTGGATTTAGCGACGAAGACTTTATGAATCTGCCTTCTAAAACCCTGCCTTTTTACAACTTCATCGAAGCTAGTAAAATTTTAGAGTATAAAATATCAGTTATTGAAGAAAATAAAACAATCAAGATGGACTTACCGAAAGTCATTAACAAGATCTACCGTATAAATGATAGTTATGCTTGTACAATGCAGCTTCCCTCTTCGTATCTAGCAGAGATAAATGAAGCGCAAGCACTCCCTGGAACTGATTGTATCATGGTAAATAATATAATTATTTATGATGAAATTGATAAATCAAACATTAGTCAATATGCAATAAAATCCAAGATAGTCAAGAAAGTTAATAAAACTAATATTACTATTAGAATGACTAAAAAAATAGTGCCTATCAACGAGGCAATACATTTATTCAAAGATCATTCTTCTAATTATTTTCATTGGATCGTAGAAAACTTACCCAGACTTAGTTTAACCACTAATATTGACCCTTCAGTGCCTATTTTAGTTGAAGAGGGCCTGCCTCAACAGTATTATGATGCATTAAAAATTGCTAACGTACAAAATAGAAAAATTATTTATGCACGGAAAAATAAAAGATATAAGGTTAAAAAGTTATATTATCCTTCTCCGCTAAGTACAGTTAAAGATAATTATGGAGTCCCCGTATATAACAAGGACTCAATTTATAATGACACTGGCATTGTCTATGTACGTGATAATGTAATAAAGGCTTTAAGCGACAAAAAAACCCCTCAAAAAAGAAGGCTATTTATCTCTAGGAAAAATTCTGACTATAGACAATTAACCAATACAAATGAAATTGAGGGTATTTTAATATCGCGCGGATTTGAAATAGTATTTCCTGAAAATTTATCTTTTGCGTCTCAAGTAAAATTATTCTCTCAAGCTGAAATCATAATGGGCCAAAGCGGTGCCGGGATGGCTAATTTTGTTTTTGCAAATTCAAAATGCAGAATATTAATGCTAGTTAGCGACTCGCCCTCCACTAACTTGCATTTATTTGGCGCATTGGCATCAGCCCTTGGTTTGACTATGGAATATTTGATTGGAAAATCTTTGAGCATGAGATCTAAATATAGTATTCATGCTGATTTTTCTATCGACCCAAAGGAACTGGAAAATCATTTAGATAAAATAGGTATAAAATAATGATCATAGGAAAAAATGTTGATCTTGTTGATGTTTCGGTAGAAGACGCCGAATTTATTTTGTCCTTGCGTTTAAATGAAGATTTAAACAAATATCTCTCGCAGGTCGAAGATAATATTGAAAACCAAAGGGCTTGGATTAAAAAATCAATAGATGACGTTACGGCACATTATTTTATAGTGAAAAATAAACTTGGCGAATCGATAGGAACTATAAGAATTTACAACATCACTGATAAAACATTCTGCTGGGGAAGCTGGATTATAAAAGAAGACCATAGAAAATATGCCAGCTTGGAATCCATTGTATTGCTGTATAAATTTGCTTTTATTGATTTAGGATTTGATGAAACAAATTTTGACGTAAGAAAAGAAAATACAAAAGCATTAAAGTTTTATCTAAGATTTGGAGCCGTAATAACCTCTGAAAATAAACAAGATTATTTTCTTAATTACAAAAAAAATAAATTCCTTAATGACCTGAATAATTTCAATTCAACAATAAATGCAATTGAATATGATAAATCATAACATATATTCTAATCTTAACCCTAAAGTTTCTATAGCGATTATAACTTATAATAGTTCAAGCTTTATCAAAGAGAGTATAGATAGCGCGCTGTCTCAAGATTACCCAAACTTAGAAATTATTATTTCAGATGATGCCTCCACTGACGGCACACAAAAAATCCTAGAAAACTACGCACATCAATATCCAGAAATAATTAAAGTTATCCTGTTAAAAACTAATGTTGGTGCCGTTGAAAATTGGTTTAAATGCACTCAGAAATGCCAAGGAAAATATATAGCGGGACTTGCTGGAGATGACGAATTTCTACCGGGTAAAATTAGCAAGCAAGTTGCAATTATGGAAGCAAATACTGATATAGCAATATGCTACAGTGATGCGTCTGTATTTGATGTAGAAAGTAATAGAGAAATCTATCGTCTCTCTATGAAATCTCCTACTTTGTCTGGTGGTGTAGGCACAGCATTGTCAGATGCTATTTATTATTCTCCGACCATTATGTTCCGCAAAGAATTCGCGCCCAAGGTAAATACATTCAGTAACATGAGACATGCTGCTGATTTAGCATTCTTTAAAGAAGTAATGATCAATGCTGCCCCAAATGGCCAAATATATTATCTTCCTGAGGTGTTATATTTATATAAAAAGCATAATTCAAGCATCACTTCTAGTAAGTTTGGTCATTACCTAGAGCACATCAAATCTATAAAGATATTACAAAAAAAATATCCTCAATACGCAAAAGCATTAAACCCCTCTATATATGATTTTTGCTGTGTTGCATTATTTAAAACGCTGGCTGAGTTTAATATAAAAAATACAATGTATTTTTTAACAGTAGGATTTAAAGCTAGTAATGGCAACCCTTTTAGGTTTTTTCGTTCTGTTTTTTGGGCGATTAGATTTTATATGGTTAAAGCGAAACTAAAACTAATATCTCGTCTAAAGAGCTAACTTTTTATTACCATGAAAAAGGCGCAACAAATTTTTGATTTTTTACCCGGCAAATGGTCAATCACAAGAAACTTTATCTCACTGCCACAATCTTTGCATAAGACACATATAGCCCTGGGTCATGCCACCTTTACCGCATCTGAAGATGATTCAAATCTTCTCTTATATTCAGAAAAAATCACTATGTCTGATTCCATAATTGGGACGCAAGAATATAGCTATAGATACGATGAAATAAATCACTCTTTATCTAAATATTTTAGTGATGGCAGGCTATTTTATATTATTGATACTTCAAATGGCAAAGCAAGTGGATATCATTTATGTATTAAGGATATCTATAAATCCGAATATATTTTTGATAACGACCAATTTTCTATTACTTATTTTATCACTGGCCCTTCAAAAAATTGTAAAATAATAACTAAATATACCAAAACCTAAATATCGGAGCTCTAGCAAAAATTGCTAGCATAACTTTTTTTAGGAATAATTGCCTCTTTTGGCATAATTACTTCATATGAATAATTTTTCTTCTTTGCAAAGGAAATTGCTTCTTCTTGGGTAGGAAAAAACAGTTTAATTTCATTAGACATATCTCCAGAACTTACGCGACCCATCAAAGGCTCTGCTGACCTATTGCTAGAGGATTTTATAAATTCTAGCAACCATTTCTCTTTCCTATCAGCAGATTGCATAGATGATTTAGTTGGCCTTGAAATTCTAACTTGCATATCAAAAATAAATATTGTTTAATTGGGCTATCTATAAAATATTATACATTATGACGAACACCAAATCTATTGAAAAAATGAGCTTTGAAGAAGCGCTTGCTGAACTTGAAGAAATTGTAAAAAAAATTGATACAGGTCAGGAAGATTTAGCTAATGCAGTTAATAGCTTCGAGCGCGGAGTACTATTGAAAGAACATTGCGAATCAATGCTCAAAGAAGCCAAGCTTAAAATTGAGAAAATTACTAATAATAATGGAGCAGTTTCTATATCCAACGCGGAAATTTAGTGTTCATTATCAGGCTCTTGAAGCTCAAATTATTTTTGCTTACATTTACTGCAGTTGCTGTAATAAGCTTAGCTAATATATTGATTGGTTATTTTCTTTTGCCTGGTCCGCTTGTGGAGACGCAAACAATTATTATTAAGCCAAAGCTTTCCACAAAGGACATCAGCAAATTGCTTGCAAAAAACAATGTTATAAAACATAGAAAATTATTTGAATTAATAAGTAGAATATATTCATATTATAGCCCTCTAAAAAGTGGGGAATATAATTTCACGAATGGTATAACACCCTACCAAGTGATTACCAAACTTGCTAGCGGCAAATCAATCATACATCGCTTATTTATTCCTGAAGGTTATACGGTTAAAGAAATATTGGAACGAATTAACTCAGAGGAGCGCCTCGTAGGAAAGGTAACAAGCAATATTCCTGAAGGATATTTAATGCCTTCAACTTATTTCTATACTTATGGCGATCAAAGAGAAAACCTGATCGACATAATGCGCAATAATATGTCGCGCACATTAGATGAGGTGATGTCGAAACTCCCGGCTAATTCTCCTCTTAAAACCAGAAGGGATGTGCTGATTCTCGCGTCCATAGTCGAAAAGGAAGCGGGGAATAACGAAGAGCGCCCTAAAGTTGCAGCAGTATTCCTCAATCGCTTAAAAAAGAGAATGAGGTTACAAGCCGACCCTACTACTGCGTATGCGATCACAAAAGGAGAATATAAATTAATGCGCCCCCTAAAGAGGAGCGACCTTCAGATAGATTCTCCTTATAATACATATAGAATTTATGGCCTACCTGCGGGACCTATATCCTGCCCGGGACGCGCTTCTTTAGAAGCCGTTGTCAATCCAGCCAATATTAAAGCGCTATATTTTGTAGTTAATGGTAAAAATGGGCATCATTTTTCAAATACATTGGAAGAACATAATGTTCACGTACGAAATTATAGAGCTAGATCTCGTAGCAAAAAAGTAAAAATTGCCAATTGAGTTCATTGTCTGATTGATAGATCCATAGATAGACACTCTACAAATTGAGCCTCTTTATCTTGTAGGCGGCTCCTTCACCTCTGGGGGGGGGTATTGCCTACTCTCATCGCAGGAGTATCCATAGGTGAATTAACTCCACTTGCTGCTGACTTTGTATAACTAGATAGAGTTGCTCTTATTTTATCCACTACTGTACCGATATTTTGTATTTTAGCAAAAGTTTCTTTTGTCATTTGCATAACAGGATTTAAATACAATTCTTTAAAGGACCAAGGGTTATCAGAAGGTCTTGCATTTTCTACATCAATATCTTTCATGTTTTTTGCAATTTCTCTATAAACACTACCTGAATGCACACCTGCTTTAGGACTTGGTACCTTTATTTTCTTACCCACATGGTGATAAAGTCCTCGTTGCCCAAAACACGTAACCAGATCTATGTCCTGCTTAACCCTAAGTGTTACATCTCCGAGCCCCTTACTATTATATAAATCAGCTGCTTTTTTTTGAAAAACCCTAGGCCCTCCAAAAGTTGTAACCCTTTTAATTTGCCACTTATCTGGATTATTAATAGACAAATCCATTGCAGCTATTTGTGCAACAGCAGCTCCAAGGCTATGCCCAGATAAATGAACTCCTTTTTTTTCAGCATTAGTTTGAGACAACGCATTATACATACTAGCTTTAGATGCCATAAATTCTTTTTTAAAGCCAGAGTGGACTGAAACCTCCTCCTCTTCTCCAAATTTCATTTTTGCACCAGATACTTGCAGGTCATGTAATATTTCTTTGCCACCAGAGCCAAAAACTTTACCAAATTGCGTGCCATGATAACACACGAAAACTTCTTGATTTGTCTCTATTACATAACCAGCAGGACTTTTAACGCCCTCTTTATAGAAAGCTTTTGGATCACCAACAATCTCTTCTCCAGACTCCTCTAGTTGCTTAACTAAATTGTCTTTATACTCCTCGTATTTTTTACCAACCGGTTTTTTATTAGTTAATGCAACAGCTAGTGCTGCTGACTTAAGATGTTTTAATTCGTGAGAATGCCGTTCTTGAGAATCTTCTGCCATTATCCACCTAATATGATATTTAATATTAATTATGGCAAAATATTGTACAACTTAGTACTACTTTGGTACTACATAGATGATTTTAGAATAGATTGCGGCTATTTTGCATTTATTGCACATAAATTATGCATGGTATAAATCAGGTAAATTCATCATTATCCTACCCCATAAGCACGCTAAATACTAAATATCAGAATGTTCAAAGAATTCCTGAATCTGATAACATTCAAAGTCCAGTAATCCAAGCAAACACACAGCTCCGGCTCCCATTAAATAGATATCTTCTTTTGCTTCATCACTCGTAGCGTACTCACTTAGTACTTCAGTGCTTACTATCCCTAATGCTGCAAGCCCCAATAAACTATTAACTGCTGTGAATTTATAGTGATTGTTTTTTTCTGTCATATAATTCAAATATTAGTTATTTTAAAATCAAGAAAATGCCTCCGCAAAATCATCTAAATCAGAGTAATAACAAGCTACACCAGTAATACCCATAGATATCAAACTGGCTGTTCCCATGCAAATTTGAGACGCAAGTATAGAAAATTCATCGTTGTTTTCTGAAAACTTACTTAGAATAACTGTCGTGCCAAGCCCAAGAATCATTGTTCCTGCTACTCCGGCTGCTCCCCATAATCCTGCATGATATTGAGAATTTTCAGGATGCTCTGCATTTTCAGCAATTTTGGCTTCATCTTGGATATCATCATTAGTATTTTCTTGTGTCATTTTTCCCTATTTTTATAATAATTTATTCTGAATTATCGCTACTACCTAATTCAATAACATCATTTTCTTCAATCGGCTCTGCGCTATTGATACTTGTTGCTGAAATATTGCTGGAAGTGGCGGCAGATAAACATGCTAAAAAAATCAATGTCGCTTCCAAGGCCCTTGGCTCTGGGTCGTTTTTTTTCATTTGTATAAATTCATCTATTGAGATACGTAATACTTGTAGGCATGTTTTTATATTATCGTTGATTGCATCAGAAGAACTATCTTCTGTAGTGCTGTTTTGCGGCATGATTTAAGTATTATTACATTAAAATTAATAACAACATATATCAAACCACTCCTCTATTGACAAGGATATCGTATATCTAAATTGGATTTTCTTACTTAACTGCAGCTTTTTCTTCGTCTGAATCTAGTTCCTGGTTTTTCATAATGAACGGAATTTGCAGCATTACAAAAACTAAAGTTATTGGCAAAACTCCAAAAACTTTAAAGTTAACCCAGGTACTTTCATCAAAATTACGCCAGATTATTTCATTTAAAACAGACATAAAAAAGAAAAACCACATAAAACGTAAATTTAAACTCTGCCAGTTTTGAACCTCTTTAAGTTTGATACTATGACCCAAAACGTACTTTATGGCCGGACTCCATTTGTAGTTTGTAGTAAGGAATATACAAGCAAACATGAAATATAGGACAGTTGGCTTCATTTTAATAAACATTGCATTCCCACTAAATATAGTCAGACTTGCAGAAATCAATAGAAGAACTGTTGAAATTATATTTATTTTATGGATTTTACGATCGTAAATATAGGTTACAGTAATTGCAACTAATGAGGCAATTAGCATGTATATAGTAGCCGAGATAATGCCACCAGTTTTATACCCAGCAAAAAACGCTATAAGGGGACCAAATTCTGTTATTAATTTAAACATAATTTTTTCTATGCGCTTTTGATTTAATTGCCATCATCGCTACCGTTAACATAATTGTACTAAGATAGCAGGCCAGCTGTAATCCATTAGGTCTTGCATCGTAACCAATGATGATTTTTAGTATCTTACCAACAGTACTTTGATCTGTAACAAGCCAGGAACTATCCCATAATTGATTACTATATATTTCAACAATTCCTGAGGATGTTAAAATTCCTGCTGCTTCTGATGCCAGACCTGCTGCAATTAAAATGAGTAGCATTGTTGAAATACGAAAAACATACTTTCCTGCATACTTAATAAGTCCATTATACACAATAAA
The DNA here is from genome assembly GCA_029251475.1 of Rickettsiaceae bacterium. Taxonomy (GTDB): domain Bacteria; phylum Pseudomonadota; class Alphaproteobacteria; order Rickettsiales; family Rickettsiaceae; genus Megaera_A. The sequence continues at coordinate 11,122 of JAQXDF010000004.1, read as the reverse complement.
TCCCGCAGCCACACCACTTACGGCGCCAACTCCTAGGCCTAATAAATAATTATTTCCTGTTATATTTTCTGCCGATGAAATGCTATAAACAAACAATATTATTTCAGCGCCTTCACGTAAGATTGTCATTGCCACCATGACTACTAACATGAATTTACTAGCAGACCCTGTTTCTATTTTATCTGACAATGCGCTTAAATCCTTACGAATCTTCTGTGTATATCCTTGCATCCACACTACGGTCCAGCTAATTAAAAGAGCTGTAAGTAATATAATTGAAGCATTTACCATTTCATCTCCCAAACCGCCAAAACTATCTGAAATAGAGCGTATGCATATAGCAAAAATGGCAGCTCCAACAATTCCCAGCATTGCTCCTAGAGTGATATAAACTTTAGAGTTATAAATAGGCTTCGTAACAGCCATAATCACCCCTATAAGCAAAGAAATTTCTAGGCACTCACGAAAAACTACAATAGCTATTTTGAACATTCTTCTTTTTCCTCTTCTGTTACAATAATTTTTCCTTGAGCTGTGTCTTGATTAAATTCACCAAAAAATTCATAAGTTCCTGGCTTTAAATTAGCAAGTATCACTACGGATTTAGATTTACCTAGGATAATTTTTTCTCTTTTTAAATCAACACTTTCGAATTCTTCTATAGTTGAGTCTTGATTATAGATTGTGATACGAATTTTCTTTCCAGATGGCAGCTCCAACACTTCGGGAGAAAACTTATGATCTTTAATAAACAAATCTACTTCAACAGCTTTATTACTAGCACTTACATTGGTGTTTAAACAAAAGAAACATATCAATAATTGTAAGATTACAAATTTTTTCATTCTTTACCTAAGGTTTGACATGAACATTAACATTAATAGAACTTAATCGTACAATAAATGCACCTAAATAACAATAGCGCATTTAATTAGACAGCTTAATTATCGTTACAGCATAAATCAATAATATAATAAAAACCACGCATAACATTACAGCGTAATTTTTTTGTTTTTTGTTTTTTGAAGAGTTGTTCATTGAAATAATTGGTCTTGTTTATTTAGTTTACCTATTATAACTACAAAAATTCTAAATGTACAAAATTTTTAAAAATTGCTATATTTACAAAAATAATATATAATTCGAAAATATATTTATATACAAAAAAACCCTAGGAGTACTTTAATGACATCATCTATACGTAACATTGCGATTATCGCCCACGTTGATCATGGGAAAACTACAATAATCGATAACATGTTAAAACAAAGCGGCCTATTTCGTGATAACCAAATGGTTGCTGAAAGAGCCATGGATTCAAATGACCTTGAAAAAGAAAGAGGAATTACCATCTTAGCCAAATGTACTTCTGTTGTTTGGAAAGATACTAAAATCAATATCGTTGATACTCCTGGACACGCTGATTTCGGCGGTGAAGTAGAACGTATTCTTAGTATGGTTGATGGAGTTGTTTTGTTGGTTGATGCAGCAGAAGGACCAATGCCACAAACTAAGTTTGTACTAGGTAAAGCCCTAAAACTTGGCCTGAAGCCTATAGTTGTTATTAATAAAATTGATCGCTCTGATGCTAGATCAGACGAAGTACTAGATGAAATTTTTGATCTTTTTGTTGCTCTAGATGCAAACGATGAGCAGCTAGATTTCCCTGTAATTTACGCTTCAGGTAGAAATGGCTGGGCTGTAAATGACCTTAATGACCCAAGAGAAAACTTAAACGCCTTGTTTGACATGATTTTGTCACATATCGAAAAACCGGAATCTAATGTTGATTCTCCTTTTTCTATGATCGTAACAACTAGAGAATATGATTCCTACTTGGGACGTATCTTGACTGGTAGAATAAAATCAGGTGTTGCTAAAACTAATATGCCAATAAAAGTAATGGATCGTGAAGGTAAGGTTGTTGAATCTGGCCGCATTACAAAAATGCTTACATTTAAAGGTTTAGACAGAGTTCCTGTGGACGAAGCTGTTGCCGGAGATATCATTGCTCTATCTGGACTAGAAAAAGCAAACGTTGCAGACACTATTTCAGCCCCTGAAGTTGTAGAACCTTTGGAAGCGCAACCAATTGATCCACCAACGTTATCTATGACTTTCTCTATTAACAATTCTCCTTTAGCTGGTTCTGAGGGTGATAAATTAACATCAAGAGTACTACGTGCTAGGTTGATGCGTGAAGTAGAAGGCAATGTTGCTATTAAAATTACTGAAGCTGGAAGCACAGATTCGTTTAACGTAGCAGGTCGCGGTGAATTACAACTTGGTGTTTTAATTGAAACAATGAGACGTGAAGGGTTTGAATTATCTATTAGTAGACCTTCTGTGTTATTCAAAAAAGATCCTGATAGCGGCGAAAAATTAGAGCCTATGGAAGAAGTGCAAATTGATGTTGATTCAGAGTATGTTGGTAGCGTTGTAGAGTCCATGAATGCCAGAAAAGGACAAATGAAAGACATGCGTGAGACAGGAGCTGGCAAAACCCGCTTAGTATTTATTGCGCCATCAAGGGGATTAATAGGATATCATGGTTTATTCCTAACAGAAACCCGTGGTACTGGCGTTATGAGCCGTATATTTCATTCATATGGACCATATTGTGGAAAAATTGATGGCCGCAGAAATGGCGTTTTGATATCTATGGAAGACGGTAAGGCTGTTGCATACGCTTTGTGGAACCTAGAAGATAGAGGTGATATGTTTATCACTACTGGTGCTGCTTTATATAAGGGCATGATTATTGGTGAGCATAATAGAGATAACGACCTAGAAATCAATCCTATCAAGGCGAAGCAACTATCTAACGTTCGTGCAAGTGGTAAAGATGAAGCGATGAAATTATCGCCACCTAGATTAATGTCTCTAGAACAAGCACTAGCGTATATACAAGATGATGAGTTGGTGGAAGTAACACCAAAATCAATTCGTTTACGTAAAATGTATTTAGATCCAAATGAGCGTAAGAAAATGTCAAGACAGGCTTAATACCTGTCTTACTTTTAGACGCAAACTATTAGTGAGTTTAGATGAAGTGGTACTAGGCGCAAATAAGCGAAGCCTAAAAACCTAGGAGAGCCAGGAGCAGCCACGCTCCTACTCAAAATCAATTTACTATAGAATTATTTCTTTTGAACAAGTGCGTGTTTCAGCACTTGTTCAATCTCTGACACTGGTATTATTTTTAGATTATCTACAATATGATCAGGAATTTCTTTGAGATCTTTGACATTATCTTCTGGTATAAGAACTGTTTTAATTCCACCTCTTTTTGCAGCTAATAACTTTTCTTTTAACCCCCCAATAGGCAAAACCTTACCACGCAGAGTAATTTCTCCCGTCATAGCAACGTTCTTACTAACTGGAGTTTTCGTCATCAATGATACCAAAGTCGTATAGATTGCAATACCCGTAGAAGGACCATCTTTAGGAGTGGCCCCAGCTGGAACGTGCAAATGTATATCGGTTTCCTTGTAATCTTTTTCCTTTAATCCTAGAGATTTAGCCCTAACCAAGAAACAACTATATGCTGCTTCTATGGATTCTTTCATCACATCACCTAGCTTACCAGTTGATTTAACCCCGCCTTTACCAGGGAATGAAGCTGCTTCAATGCTTAGTAGATCTCCTCCAACTTCAGTGTAAGCCAATCCAGTTGTAACACCAATTTGGTCCTCCTCTTCTGCAAGGCCAAAACGGTATTTTTTGATTCCTAGATACTCTTCTAGATTCTCTGGCTTAATGGTTACAGTCTTCAATTCCTTATTTTTCAATATTTGGGTTAGAACTTTTCTAGCAAGCGCTCCAATTTCTCTTTCAAGCGAACGAACACCTGACTCTTTGGTATAGTATCTGATCAACTCTAAGATTGCTTCGTCAGTAATATGCAGCTCGCTTTCTTTCATTCCATGCAATTTAATTTGCTTGGAGATTAAGTGCTTCTTGGCTATATTCATTTTTTCTTCTTCAACATAGCCGGCGACATTGATAATTTCCATACGATCCATCAATGCCCTTGGTAAGTCATAAGAATTTGCGGTTGCAATGAAAATCACATCCGACAAGTCATACTCCACTTCTAAATAATGATCTACAAAATGGGAATTTTGCTCTGGATCTAACACCTCTAACAAGGCAGAAGCAGGGTCTCCCCTGAAATCAGCGCTCATTTTATCTATTTCATCAAGTAGCATTACTGGATTATCTACTTTTGATTTTTTCAACAGAGTGATAATTTTTCCTGGCATAGATCCAAGGTAAGTTTTACGGTGCCCTCTTACTTCAGATTCATCTCGCACACCACCAAGAGCAAACTTAGTATATTTTCTGCCCATAGCTTCTGCAATAGACTTGACCAAAGACGTCTTCCCTACTCCAGGAGGGCCAATAAGACATAAAATAGGCCCTTTGATTTTTTTTGAACGCTTTAAAACAGATAAATACTCAACAATTCTTTCTTTAACTTTTGTAAGCCCATAATGATCACGATCCAGTACTGTTTCTGTTTTATTAATATCTATATTACTTTTTGTGCACTTGCCCCAAGGCATATCAAGCAGAGTTTCAAGATAATTTCTTATAACCGACGATTCTGCCGACATTGGATTCATCATCTTCAATTTCTTTAGCTCAGATTCGGCTTTTTCCTTTGTTTCCTTTGGTATCTTTAGTTTTTTGATCTTCTTTTCAAGTTCGTGGAAATCTGATTTCTCATTTCCATTATCCATTTCTTGTTGCAGAGCCTTCATTTGCTCGTTCAAATAATAATCTCTTTGAGTTTTCTCTATCTGTTTTTTTACTCTTTGCTGCACAGATTGCTCGGTATCTGCCAGCGCCATTTCTGTTGCAATGATTTCCGTTAATTTTTCAACGCGCTTTAAGATGTTCACTTCTTCAAGCAATCCTTGTTTAATTGATAACTTACATGTTAAGTGTGATGCTATAAGATTTGTGATACTACTAGGGTTTTTTTGCTCTCTAAGTAGATTAAATATTTCTAGATTAATTTTTTTGTTTGTATGAGCGTATTCTTCAAAAGAATCTAAAACAGCGCTTTCTCTAGACATTAGCTGCTCTAAATCTGACACTTCCTTATCAGCCATTATGTTATATTCAGCCGAAAAAACATCTGTGTCATTGATATTGTTTAGTTTTACGCGACTGATTGCTTCTACCAATATTTTAGCATTATTGTTTGGCAGTTTAACAGTCTGAATTATTTTAGCTAAAACACCCACACTATATAAATCTGAAGATTTTGGGCTTTCTGTATCTTGCTTTTTTTGTGTAGTTAGTAATATATGTTGGCCATCACTGATATTTTTAGTAGCCATAAGTGATTTTAGAGATTTATCCCTACTAATCAAAATTGGTGCAATAGTTCCAGGGAAGATGATGACATCACGAAGTGTCAAAAGAGGTAGATTTTTTTTCTTAGAAGTCATTACTTATACCGGTCTTTTTTATTTTTTTGTACATAAATCATTAGTAATTATATAATGCCTTTATATAACGTTTTCAAGTGGTTACATTTATGATAATATTTCTTTCACGCAATATATATAAAATAATATGAATGAAGTCCTACAAAATCCAGAGATAGTTGCTAAAGCATACTCTCGTATCAAAGATTATATACTTAAAACTCCACTACTTCATTCAAACATATTAAATGAAATGCTTGGAAGTAAGGTATATTTTAAGATGGATGCGGCACAAAAAACTGGAGCCTTTAAGATCAGAGGGGTGTTAAATCATCTACTTGCTCTTAAAGAAGAAGGTAAACTTCCTCAAAAAATAGTATCTTATAGCACTGGTAATCATGGATTGGCTATGTCTTATGCGGCAAAATTATTTGATATACATGCAAGAATATATTTACCCAGCAACGTATCTCCCATTAAAAAGCAACTCGCTAAAGATTATGGCGCTGAGGTTATAGATACAATAACTAGAGATGAAGCGGAAAATTTAGCAAAAATCGATAGTAGATCTGACTATCATTACTTACATCCTTCAGATGATGATAATACAATCGCAGGAGCAGGCACTATGTGCTACGAGGCACTGCAGGAAATGGCTGCTTTGGGACAATCTCCTGATGTGATATTTGGGCCTTGCGGAGGAGGTGGATTGCTTTCAGGAACGTATTTAGCAAAAGAGTTGTTGCTACCAGGTGCTCAGGTGCATGGAGTCGAGCCTGAACTAGCTAATGATGCTTATAGGTCTTTAAATAGTGATAAAATTTACCGTTTTAGCCAGTCCCCAAAAACTATAGCGGATGGTCTGCGCGCGCTTGCCGTTTCTCAGCGCACCCTTAATTATTTGCAAAAATTAGATGAATTTCATATGGTTAATGAAGAATCAATACGCCACTGGACAGCTTGGCTGATTCAAATAATGAAGGTAACTTGCGAACCTTCTGCGGCAATTAGCTTGGCAGCAGCACACTCATGGCTAGATAAACAACCAAAAAATCAAACTATTCTTATCTTGATTACCGGTGGTAATATTGATAAGGAACTCTATAAAGAGCTATGCGCTCCAGAGTCACTTTTGAAAGCAACGCACTAATTCTAGCTTGATCTGAAGTAGAAACGACATAGCACCTGGTAATTAATAAATATAATATCATTTGTACTAGAAAATAGCCCTGTAGGGCTTCTTTCAATTAGTAAATTATCATTAATAATAGCCCAAATGTGTGTTATTTCTTGTTGTTAAATAACCTTTGATTCTTCTTATAGATTATTTTTTCTAGCAAAAAAATTTTTTTTATGGTAAAAGGATGAAACTAGGAATTAGATATGGTCAAAATATCTAGTTAAGAAAACTCAAATAGGTTTATAGTAATGAGCGAAAATATTGAACAAAAAATCATTAAAACAGTGGCTGAAACTCTAAGAATAGAGGAAGGAACTATTTCTACAGAATCAAAATTTGTTGATGATCTTGGTGCAGATAGCCTTGATTTAGTAGAAATAATGATGGCTATCGAAGCTGCTTTTGATTGCGATATTCCTGATGAAGAAGCAGGCAAGATTGCAACTGTAGCTGATGCTGTTAATTATGTAAAAAGCCACACTAACGCTTAACATATCATCTGAAAAAGGTTTTATACGCTATGTCACCCAGAAGAGTAGTAATAACAGGTCTTGGAATGATGACCTCGCTTGGCTTGAATGCAAAGGATAGCTGGGCAGGTATTTTAGACGGAAAAAGCGGTGTCAAAACTATTACAGAATTTGATACTGGCAAACTTCCGTGTAAAATTGCTTCAACAATACCTACTTTTAACCCCGAAGACTATATTCCAGCTCGTGATGTAAGAAAAATGGATAGATTTATCCATTTGGGAATAGCTGCCGCGATTGAAGCGGTGGAAGATAGCGGTTGGATGCCTGAAGATCAAGATTCTAAAGATCGCACAGGTATCATGGTTGGGTCTGGCATAGGTGGCCTTTGCGTTATTGAAAAAACTGCGCTAGAATTCAATGAATCAGAGCGTGGTAAAATTAGTCCTTATTTCATCCCATCATGCTTAATTAATTTAGTTTCTGGGCATATTTCCATTAAATATGGTTTTTCCGGTCCAAATAGTTCTATTGCAACAGCTTGTTCATCAGGTGCGCATTCAATAGGCGACGCCGCTAGAATGATTAAATATGGCGATGCAGATGTAATGATTGCTGGTGGAACGGAAGCTGCTATATCCCCAATTGGGGTTGCTGGATTTGCTGCGGCACGCGCATTAGCTATTTCTTTTAATGACGATCCAACTAAAGCGTCTAGGCCTTGGGATCAAGACCGCGCTGGTTTTGTTATGGGAGAAGGTGCTGGCATATTGGTTTTGGAAGAATATGAGCATGCCGTAAAACGCGGTGCAAAAATATATGCTGAACTATCTGGATACGGACTAACTGGCGATGCTTACCACATGACTTCACCAAATGGTCGTGGAGCTTTACGCGCTATGGAAAATGCGCTTAAGGACGGTAAAATCACTACAGATCAAGTTGACTATATTAATGCGCATGGCACTTCTACACCAATAGGAGATGCGATGGAGCTAAATGCAGTGCAAACTTTATTTGACGGCAACAAAACAGTGAAAATGTCATCAACTAAATCTGCTATTGGTCATCTATTAGGTGCTGCAGGTAGTGTGGAGGCAATATTTTCAGCGCTGGCAATTCGCGATCAGGTAGCACCGCCGACAATTAACCTGCACAAGCCACTTGAAGAAGCAACTATGAATTTAGTTCCTCTTGCTGCCCAAAAAACAAAAATAGAATATGCTCTGTCAAATTCGTTTGGTTTTGGTGGAACAAATGCTAGCTTGCTGTTGCGCAAAGTATAGTAAATTACAATGAAGACTTGCGATTAAAGTCATCCTGAATCCAATTTACTGATCTAGATTCTGGGTTAAACCTGGAATGGCTCCAAAGCTTATTGTGTACAATACTATATAAAGATAAACTCATATACCCAGAGTTTATCCCTATACTTGGCAACTGCTTTGCTAGAATGGAAAGCGATTAGCTAACGATGCACTGGCACCCTATATGCTCCGCCTGTCCAGTAAGATCTAAATCTTCTGCTGCTGCTCCTTCTACAGCAAGATCTATATCTTGCAATGCAACATTATGATCTTCAAGCCTCATTATTCCTCTTTCCTCTGCCTGAGCAAATTCCTGAGGGAATAATTGTTGTATGATCATACCTACTAAATCATTATCTGCCGAACCTATTTGGGATTCTAGAATCTTAAGATTAGTTTGATACACCATTTCTTTTAACTCTTGAATTCTTGCCGGAGTTAAGGCTTCTTCTCTTTGCTCTGCTGCTGCATTGATCTCGAAAAGATATTTGATATCATCAGAGAATTTAGAAAACTCTTCTGGTGAAAAATGTTTTTCTATAGAATCAATATAATAATTGATCAAGCTTTTTACATTATCGCTGGTTTCTGAGCTAAAATTCTGCAATTCTTTTTGATTTATCAAAAGATCAAGCGGTGGTAGATAATCCGATTCATCCCCTAACTCATTTAGTACTTGGCTACATATTATATTAATATGATCCTTAAAATCTTGCCCCAATTTATACTCAAGTCTAGATAGGAATACTTTAAAATCTATTTCATCAATGGATTTAAGGTTAAGATCCTTTTTCTTCTCTACAAGATTATCAGCAAAAGCAGCTGATGTCATTGCTTTGACTGTTTCTGTATTACCATTTGATAGGGCAATAAAAACCCAGAACGGATTTGCATCCTCAGCCCCATGGGCTAATAATAACTTGACCATTGATTCATTCCCTGCTGATAAAGCCAAATGCAGGGGAGTTCTCTATCGCAAGAATCCTTAGCTTCAATATCATCCCCATGAGCTAATAATAACTTGACCATTGATTCACTCCCTAATGCAGAAGCAACATGAAGCGGTGTCATACTGCTAAGACTGTTTATAATCGTATCATTAGTTAATTCTCTTGTCATAATTCTCCTCATTTATTTAATAATCACTAATAAAATCAAAACTTCTGTTTTATAAATTAATAGCAAATATTATAGCTAGTTGTTTAACAAATATCAAGTTATTAATTAGGTTCATTACCCTCTGATCAGAGAACCTGAAGAAGATAGCCTTTAGATTCATAGTAAAATACATAATGACTTAGGAATCCTATTACGACAAAATGAATCTAGGAGTTGCTACGTAGTTCTTAATTATTGCCAATAACTATTATTTTATATTATTGCTCTTTGAAATTCTTTACATGACAAGTTATGCTTTATTTGCTAAAATGGCCTCTTTAGTTAATAATATCCTGTATATGCAATTTATCGACGAAGCACAAATTTACATCAAAGCCGGAGACGGTGGCCACGGAGCAGTAAGCTTTCGTCGTGAAAAATACATTGAAAGAGGCGGACCGGATGGCGGAGACGGTGGCGATGGTGGTAGCGTCATTTTCCGTAGTAACCCTCATCTAAATACCCTATTGCAATTTCGTTATAAAAAACATTTTAAAGCGGATAATGGCGAGCAAGGAAAGGGCTATAATAAAACTGGAAAATCTAGAGAGCCTTTGGTTCTTGAAGTTCCAGTTGGTACACAAATTTTCTCTGAAGATGGTTTGTTATTAATTTATGATTTATCAAAAGATAATGATGAATTTGAAATCCTCACAGGTGGTAAAGGTGGTCTAGGAAATAGCCATTTCAAATCATCAACTAACCAGGCCCCACGCAAACGTATAGACGGCGCATACGGAGAAGAAATGGATGTTGTTTTAAAGCTAAAACTTCTTTCAGATGCAGGCCTTATAGGATTACCTAATGTTGGAAAATCTACATTTCTTTCAAGAAGCACTTCGGCGAAACCAAAAATAGCAGACTATCATTTCACTACACTAAAACCTGGCCTTGGCGTTGTTTATGTAAGTGAAGAAGAATTTGTTTTAGCGGACATACCTGGCCTAATCGAAGGGGCTCACCTGGGTAGTGGCCTTGGAGATCGTTTCTTGAAGCATATAGAAAGATGCGGAGTTCTCATCCACGTTATTGATGCGACGAATGAAGATATAAAGCAGGATTATCTAACTATCCGCGAGGAGCTAGAATCATACTCTCCTTTACTCAAAGAGAAGACAGAGATTATCTGCCTAAATAAAATTGATAGCATGACTCCAGAGGATCTTGAAGAGAAAATTAATATCTTAGTAGAGCTTACGGGACAAAAAATATTCCCTATTTCTGGGTATACTGGCGATGGCATACAAGCTGTTTTAAAGAAAACACTTGAAACTATCAAAGCTGGACCAGAAGAAGACTAGATATAGTAAATTACAACGAAGTGTTGCTATTAAGTTCTTCCTGAATAAAGTATCACTCCTTCTTGTTATTTGAGTGCTTTTTCAAGATACAATCCTGAATTCAATTGGCGGATCTATTTCATCTTTTTTAGATTCCGGGTCAATGCGGCGTTGTTGCATGGCGGTTGAAAAAGGTAGGTAGTTGCGCTATTAAAGTACGTATGAAAAAATACAGAAAAGAGCGCAACTGGTCGCAATATAACCAGAACTTAAAGAAAATAGCAAG
>JAQXDF010000049.1 GCA_029251475.1 Rickettsiaceae bacterium | reverse complement strand
ATCTCTTTTTAAACTTAATATTTAGATTCAATACTAGGATCTGACCTATCCATTTAAATTCGTTTTATATTTAAAAATAAGGAAGTTTAGATGCAAACATATGACTGAAAATAACTTACTTTAGTTTTTTTTTTGTCCATAGGTGTTTGCAATTAATATGTCTAATATAGAACTCAATCCATTTACAAACAAAATCCGCAATGCTTTGTGGCCGATTCGCAATTCGGAGCTTAGTAAATTTATACCAATGTCAGCATTGATGTTTTGTATATTATTTAATCAAAATGTATTGCGTATACTCAAAGACAGTATCCTAATATCAGAGGTAAGCGCCGAAGTCACAAGCTTCACTAAGCTATATTGCGTTGCGCCAATGGCTACAATATTCGTCATAATATATGCTAAGATGGTCAATCACCTGCCCTTTCAAAAAATATATTATTATTTAATCGCTGTTTTTACAGCATTTTATGTTTTGTTTGCTTTTACTATCTATCCTAATATAGATACATTTCATATGGACCAAAATACTGCTTTTTCTTTAATGGCAGAACATCCGCATCTTAAATGGTACATTGCTGGTTTTGCCAATTGGAGCTATGTACTTTTTTACACTTTCTCTGAATTATGGCCCAATATATTTTATTTATTATTATTTTGGCAAATAGCTAATGAGATAACTTCGACCAACGAAGCAAAGAGATTTTATACATTATTTCCATTTTTTGGTAATTCTTCTCTTATATTAGTCGGCTTGCTGATGATGAATTTATCCTCTGATAATAATATAATACACAGGCTTTTTACCACTTCTGAGCACAAAATAATACTAACTCAAATTTCTGTAGCTATGATAGCTGTATCCTCTGTCCTATCGTGCATATTAGTTCGTTATATAACTACCCATATAATGGTTGATAGCTATATAACAGATGGAAAGCGTTCAAAGCGCCCTAAAATGGGCTTGATTGAAAGCTTTAAATACATCACACGTTCTAGATATTTATGGTTAATGCTAGTCTGTTCTGCTTCTTTTGGGTTATCCATGAATCTAGTGGAAGCTGTTTGGAAAGCAAAAATGAAAGAACTCTATCCCACCGTCACCGCATATGCTTCTTATAATAGTATGTACATTTTATGGACTGGGATAGCAATCATGGTCATGAGCATGATTGGTAACAGCGTGATGAGAAATAGTAGTTGGTTTACAGCAGCGATTATATCACCACTTCTTATCTTCAGCACTGGCACAATTTTCTTTTTCTTAGTTGTATTTGATAACCAGGTTCTGAACCTATTTGATGGTATGATTCTTATGTCTCCTTTGGCCTTAGCTGTGTTTGTTGGTGCAATTCAGAACGTCCTTGCAAAAGGCTCTAAATACTCCATATGGGATACCTCAACGCAAATGCTATATATACCACTTGACCAAGAATTACGTACAAAAGGTAAAGCTGCTGTGGATGTAATAAGTGGTAAAATAGGCAAGTCTACAAGTGGACTCATACAATCTTTAATATTTACTATTGTGCCAATGGCAACCTATCATTCAATTGCTCCTGGCTTAATGATTGTTTTTATTTCAATTTGTATGCTGTGGATTTACGCAATAAGAAAAATATATTTTGAATATCAAAAGATTGTATAATACAAAACAATCGTATATTCTAACATTGATTTTTAAAACAACTAAATTAAAGAGAATAAAATGCTTGTAGATAAAATTCCAGCAAAAACAAAGAATGGAGACTTTAACGTTATCATTGAAATTCCAATGAGCGACACACCTGTAAAATACGAGTTTGATAAAGATGCCGGCGCACTACTTGTGGACCGTTTTATGCAGGTTTCTATGTCTTACCCTTGCAATTATGGATTTATTCCGCACACACTTTCAGATGATGGTGACCCGGCTGATGTTCTAGTTATGGCTCAGCATCCTATCGTACATGGCGCGGTTGTCACTGTTAGACCTGTTGGAGTATTATTAATGGAAGATGAATCTGGTATGGATGAGAAAATTCTAGCAGTTCCTATCTCCAAACTAGATCCTACTTTTGAATCTATACAAGATATAAATGATGTTCCAGATATGCTTAAGCAAAGAATAAATCATTTTTTTGAGCATTACAAACTACTGGAAAAAAATAAATGGGTAAAAATTATTGGATGGGAAGGATCTAAAAAGGCAAAAGATCTTATTCAAGAAGCTATAATAAGAGCAAACGATTAAAATAGTTACTTGATACTGATTCTATGCCTATTTTAACCAGATCAAATTCATTGCGTGAAATATCATCTAAAGATCAGCCTGGAGCTGATCTTTTTAATTATTTAGCAGGAATAGCTGAAAAATACGAAAAAGAGGAAGATCAAGAAAATCAGAGCATCTTCCTCAAAAAAATGCTCACTTTATTTTATCTTGATCAAAATCAAAACCATAGCCTTCTAATAAAGTGTTTATATAGACTGTCTGTTATTTCAATTGACACAGGCGATAGCCAATCAGGGGTTGAGTATCTTAAGCTCTTAACCAGCTCTAGTAATGAAATCGAACAATTAGCGGATGCTAAAATTATTTACGAAGCACATGATAAGATAGCATCCATATATCAAGAATTTGGTAAAATTTCTTATGCAATTTACCATCTTGAAGTAGCTTTATTTATGGCAAAGCAATTATTTGGAGAGTATTCACATCAGGTTGTTAATTGTCATACTGTCTTAGGAAAGCTAAACCACAGCTGTAATAATGAATTTTTAATATCGGCCCAGCACTTTGAAGAGGCTTTGTCTATAGGAAGAGTACTATATAAAAATGACCATAAATTAATAGCCGATCTTTGTATTGATATTGGCTTACAAAGAAACTAATCGATTTGAAGAAGCCATCCCTAAATTCAAGGAAGCTCTAAATCGAACAAAAATTCTTTTTGGAAACAAGTCCGAAGAAAGTATGAATCCAAGAATCAACCTTGCTCATTTATACATCTTAGAAAGTAAGCCTAAAAAATCATTAGCATATCTAGAAAAAGCCCTTGCAACCAAGTGGATTACCATCTCAAATTTATTACAAACAAATTGCACACTAGATGAAATGTTTCCCCCTATCAAAGAAATTATAGATATTTATAAAACTTTTCGATTCGCCTACGGAAAAATGCGCAGCCCAGGATCAGAAGAAAATCACAATAAATATAACAACAAGGCTTTAGCTATAACTAAAAAATGGAACGATGGAATTCATAAAAAGTTCTCTGCAAATGCCGTCGAAGCATTTATAATAGAAGAAGATAATCAATGCTCAGAAGAAGATATTACGACGCAGACAAACGCCCTAGAATTTAACGAAAATAATGATATAATTCCTTCAACCCCATGCCTAGGAATACAGAATGTAGACGATGTATGTTATCATACTTGTATCATTTCATAATTAAACTGATTTCGAGATAATACCCCCATAGCCACATCACTTTCACACAAGTACTTGAAGCAAATACGCCTAAGACTAGCATTTTCTACGCATCTAAAGCAAGTGTTTAGGGGTTATGTATATTTCTGCATAATATCAAGTGTTTTTTCTTGTAATTGTGGCATTTTACTCAAATCTGATCCTCCTGCTTGAGCAAGGCAAGGCTGCCCTCCGCCACTACCGCCCACAAAAGCAGAAATTTCTTTAGCAATCTTTCCAGCATTATATTGGCTGGATATGCTCTTTGATACCGCAACGACTATAGCTAGTTTATCTGAATTCTTGGAAATATATACCACCACCAAATCTTCATTGCTTTTTGCAATATTTTCTGCAGCAATACGTATTATTTTACCATCAGTTGAAGCTAATTCACGGTATAATAAACGTGCATTGTTTATTGATATAGCTTGTTTATCTAGAGCCTCTGAAGAGATCGTGATTTTATCTATCTCTAGAGTTTCTATGCGTTGCTCTAGCTCTTTTTTACTAGAAATTAATCCTTCAATCTTTGATATAACCTCGGTTTTGGTAGCTTTAAGTACGCACATAACTTCATTTAGAACCGCTTCTCCTTCGCAAATTAAGGATAAAGCATGAGCACCACATACTGCCTCAATACGGCGAACTCCTGCGGCAATAGCGCTCTCGCTAACTATTTTGAATGTGCCAATATCACCGGATCTAGAAACATGCGTGCCGCCACATAGCTCAAATGAATACGGGTTAATATCATTCTGATCATTACCAAGATAAACAACACGTACTTCATCGTCGTATTTTTCTCCAAATAAAGCCATGGCACCAGATTCTATAGCTCGGTCGGTAGACATAAGCTTAGTATGTACCTTGGAATTATCGGTAATAATAAGGTTAACCTTGTCTTCTATCATCTGAATTTCAGCTTTTGATAATGACTTAGGGTGGCTTATATCAAAACGCAACTTATCATGAGCTACTAATGAACCTTTTTGTGTAATATGGCGTCCTAGCACGTCACGTAATACCGCATGCAAAATATGAGTAGCAGTATGATTCTTACGTAAGTCGTTTCTGTATGAAGAATCAATCGCTAATTTAATCTCATTACCCTTGGAAACTAAACCCTCCTCTAATTCGCATATATGGGCTATGATTTTTCCAAGATATTTGACTGTATTAAGCACTTTTATCTTACAATGCGATGAAGATACTACGCCAATATCTCCCATTTGGCCACCGGACTCACCATAAAATGGGGTTTGATTAGCAATTAATGTAAATTTTTCTCCTGCGACTGAAATTTGCTCCACCTGCTCGCCATTCTGGACCAAAGATATAACCTTTCCTTCAGCTATATTTTGCGAATAACCCAAGAATTCTGTAGATCCAAATTCAGATGATATATCAAACCAAACCGCATCAGTTTTAGACTCACCCGAACCAGACCAGGCTTTTCTAGCACGCTCTTTTTGCAATAACATCTGCTGGTTGAATCCTTCATTATCGACCGTAACCCCTTGTTTTTTTAGTATATCCTCTGTTAAATCCAAAGGAAAACCATATGTATCATATAGCTTAAATGCTGTTTCTGCTGGTAATTTATCACCACGAGGTATATTGCATGATTCTTCTTCAAGAAGCTTCAAGCCTCTATCTAATGTTTTTTTAAAACGCTCTTCTTCTTGCTGCAGAATGCTTGAAACAAACTCTTCGGCTCTTTTTAATTCTGGGAATGAATGTCCAAATAAATCTACTAACTTAGGGAGAAGTCTGTACATCAAAGGTTCTTTACTACCAAGCTGATGAGCGTGCCTCATGGCTCTTCTCATAATACGGCGTAACACGTACCCCCTACCCTCATTAGATGGCATAACTCCGTCTGCTATTAAGAAAGAAGTTGAACGCAGATGATCTGCAATAACTCTATATGAGAATAATGCCTCGCCTTGAGCTTTGACCTTTAATATAGATTCCGCGTAAGATATAAGTTCCTGGAAGACATCCGTGTCATAGTTATCATGCACTCCTTGTAGTACAGCTGATATGCGCTCCAAACCCATGCCAGTATCGACGCATTTTTTCGGCAAGAGAATACGACTATCTTTATTGACTTGCTCATATTGCATGAACACCAAA
The DNA here is from genome assembly GCA_029251475.1 of Rickettsiaceae bacterium. Classification (GTDB taxonomy): domain Bacteria; phylum Pseudomonadota; class Alphaproteobacteria; order Rickettsiales; family Rickettsiaceae; genus Megaera_A. The sequence goes on along the minus strand of JAQXDF010000049.1, from coordinate 19,587 downwards.
TTCCATATTTCAATAAAACGATCACCATCTTCCTCTGGCGTTCCCGGTAGTCCTCCTGGAATATGTGCTCCGTGATCATAAAATACTTCCGAACAAGGTCCGCATGGTCCAGTGTCGCCCATTGACCAAAAATTATCATTTGTAGCAATACGTATTATTCTATCATCACCTAGGCCTGCTATTTTTTTCCAGTATGACGCCGCTTCATCATCGTCATGATATACAGTAACGTAAAGCTTGTTTTTATCTAGACAAAATTCTTTTGTTAGTAGGTTCCAGGCATAATAAATAGCTTCTTCTTTAAAGTAATCACCGAAAGAAAAATTTCCTAACATTTCAAAAAATGTATGATGTCTTGCGGTATAACCTACATTATCCAAGTCATTATGCTTGCCGCCTGCGCGCACACATTTTTGTGAAGATGTGGCTCTAGTATAATCGCGCTGTTCTAATCCAGTAAATACATCCTTAAATGGTACCATGCCAGCGTTTATAAACATTAAGCTTGGGTCATTTTGAGGAATTAATGAACTAGACGGTATATGTACATGGCCTTGTGATTTAAAGTAGTCACTAAAGGTAGTTCTGACTTGTTGTGTATTAAGTTTTTTCATTTTAATTTATGCCCTATCTAAAACCATCATATTTTAATAAATTTATGACCAAATTACAATGTAAATTTATAAATGCTCTTGTAGATTTTAATTGATATTGAGGTTACTATCTATAACCACTAGCATAGGATAACGCTACTTTTTAGAGACATTAAAAAAAGATAATGAATACTCGTAACAATACAATATTAGAGTTCTGCACGAAACTCCTCAATAATCTTTTTTACAAAAACAAATTAATAATACTCATTGGGAAGAATGGAACTACTTTATCGACGCTGAGCTGGAGGCAGATACAGAAAAGTATTTTTATTAGCAATGATGATGAAAAATACCTAGAAAAATGCCGTGATTTTTTACAATCTCATAAAAAATACTATATTAGTTTTTTACTAGATAATAAAGATTGTACTATAAAACATGAAATTATACCGTCGATCACTTGGTATATCAAGCATCATCCTGTTGAAAAGTTTTTCCAAACCCATTACGATAAATCCGATATAGCAGCCTATAATGTTTATAAAATAGACAAAGAAGATAATAATGTATGGCATAGTATAATTGCCTCATCTCCCCTTACTAGTTCAATAAACACTTTACTTAGTTACACACTAAATAATTCTTTTAAATATAACGGTGTGTATTTTTTATCACTGGAACTAGTAACCATCATTGACAATATTTTAACAAGACTAGGCAAAACAGAACACTTAAATGATTTACAGATTTTTGTTGCAACAACCCAGTCCAGTGGGATTAAAATTGTAGTTAAGCATGGCTTAAATATAATGGAAGAGTTTGCAGCAAAGACACCGGAAAATAAATCATGCTTGAGCACTTTAGGCGTTATTGAACAAGCAATATCAGATAAATTATTGTTTTATAAACGATATATAAAGCAACTTAATTTAAACACGTGCATCATAATGCTTCTTAACAACAAAGAGCAAGAGTTAGCTAAAAACCTATTATTTGATGGATGTAAAACCATTATAGTGTCTGATAGCGATCTTTCTTTAGCAAAGCTCTCTAATGACACAAAAAACCAAGACAATATATTGATAAATAAGTTTAATAAAACTAGAAGCTATCTGATCTTAAATAAAAACTTAAAATCAATGGCGCACCTAACATTAATCCATAGTTTTATTATCAAGCCTTTGTTTTTATTGATAGTGGGGTTAATAATAACATTAAGCATAATTAAATACCAATCTACTATTACCTCATCGGCAATAATTGACCTAGATCAACAGTACTATTCTTTATCAAAGCGTTATACGAACCTTCTGACGAGCAGTTCAAAAACCGCTAATATTAAAGAACTTATTGACCTTTATAATCTAGAACAAGAGATGAATATAGAGACGATAAAACCATTTAATCATTTAATTAGTCTACTATCATTTGATACACCCTATATAGACATTACTAATATAAACTGGAAAATCACCCCTCCTACAACTACTAATAAACCTGAGTCAAACCTAATTATCAAAGTAGATTTAGCTTATAAAGGTAGTGCACAATCTACTATTAATGGTATAGAAATACTAAATAGCTATGCCACCCGTTTACAATCAATCTTTCAGGACTATCAGGTTATATATAACAGAGACCACAGTAATATTATTACTATAGCAAAAAATGTCATTATACCAGCAAGTATCACCATACAGGGAAATATAGGAGGTGAGAAAAATGATAGATAAAGCTGTTATTCATCTAAAGAACATAATTTTCTTTAAGGCCATAATCTACATTACTATTTTCGTAGTATTGTCCTTGTTGGTGCCGCAATTTATGGATGATCTAGACGCCATAGAAAATAAAAAAAGTAAGCTAGAGGCTGATTTAGATATTATTAGAATTAAACCAGGATCTACAGAGTCTTTTGAATCTAAAATCAAAGAAACTCATAATAAATATTGGGATCTAAAAAATAAAGCACCTCATATACATTGCTCTGTGATTAATAATTTTACAAACTACCTAAGCCTTATATCAGAAAAGCATAAACTTTCTGAACCTATACAAATAAAAGTAATGCGTGATTTAAGGCTGGATAAAACATCTCATAATAACGGCCATATACATATCAATTATTATAATATTGCTATTACTATACATGCAGAAACTTATGATTCTTTACTAAATATCATAAGAGAAGTAGGCGAAGTTATACCTAAAGGAGCTCTAATAACAAATACAAAAATAATAAAACCAGATGCTCTAACCCCTGAGATTATTGAAAAACTTAGTACAAATAAAACACCAGATTTTATTAGTGCAAAAATGCACATTCAATTAAGGAAAATTGTTTATGAGCAATAAAAAAATGCAAAAGTTAAGTCCCAACTTTAAGGTTTTTCTAGATGAACTCAAAGATCATTTAGGAAAACAACTTGATCACATTTTATGCAACTCACTAGCAAATTTACTTAGCATAGACTATACAAATAGATTAAACTCCACCCCTCATATTAAAGAATATATTACTATTTGTATAAACCGCTTGCATCAACATTTAGGCAAGAGCGTTGTTTTAGATAACGATTTTCATGAAGCCATGAGTCTGTTTATAGTAGCCATTACACCAGATGAGGAGTCTCACAAACATAATGGTCAAAACGCTCTTATAGAAGCAATTATAGATGAGTTTTTCCCTGATATTCCAGATGATGATCGTGATATTATAAGATTTATAATATTAGATCTTATTACCGGCAAAGACAGCAAAAAAATTATGAACTCTATATCTCTAAACAAACAATTATTCTACGAGTTGATAGTTAAAGCAAAAGATGCCCAAATTGAACAAGAAAAAATGTCTCTTATTGTAAGAAAACAATTTGAGTTAATCGCTAATCAATCAAGAAAGCTAAATAAAAAGGTTCAAAAATTTAAAGACCAAGTAGGAAAAGCGTCTCTTGCTCTTGGAATGATGGCAGCGTCTTCGTTAGGGCTGTTTTTTGGAGGGATTATTCTGCCTATCGCAATTGTACCAGCTGCAATCCTAGCTATTAAATTAACACCTTCTATTGAGAAAAAAATAACTAATTATGTAATTAAATATAATAAATCTATCCGACAAGAAACTAAAAATTTAAAAGAACCACAGCTAATCTCTATACAGAAAAACAACGGCTCTTCTATAGCGCAAATAATAGAAGAAGCCGATCCACAAAAAAAACACTCGCGCGAGGATCTTTTAGATATAACTAAAAACGTTAAGGTCAAAGAGATAGAATGCAAAGAACACTCCGCTCCCTCTATTAAAGAGCAAAAAAAACAAAGAGATAGATCTATATAGATATACTTTAAATTTATATCTTAAGAAACTCTGCCTCGCATTCAAACAACTATAGTGAATTTAGATATAGTAAATTACAATGAAGACTTGCGATTAAAGTCACCCTAAATTGAATTGGCGGATCTAGATTCAGGGTTAAACCCGGAAAGACTCCGAATCTTATTTAGGCAAAATGAGCGAAGCTTCGAGAGCGAGGAGCAATAACGCCCCTACTCAACATAAATTTAATCTATCAATTTAGCCAAAAGCTAAACCTATACAACAACACGCTAAACTTTAACTGGCATTACTACAAAAACATCATTTGGGTTTTCAGCAGTTTTAATAAGAACAGGAGAAAAGGCATCTTTGAAATATATATCAACCCTATCTTCATCTAAAGCACTAAGCACATCGCTTATATATCTAGGATTAAATCCAATACTAACGCTTGAACCGGTAAAATTACAATAATCTGCGGCTTCCTCTGAAAAAGATAGACTTTCTTTGGCCGCACCTTTTGCTTCACCAGAAGCGGTTATTTCTATATTTTTATCATCAATCAATATTTTAACAGCACGAAATTTATCTACAGTAACTGTAGCAACACGATCAATTGCAGAAGCTATCAACTTCCTGTTAATGGATAATTTATTTTCATTATCCAAAGGAATAAAAGATGAATAATCAGGGAATGTGCCATCTATTAACTTTGAAATAAGCACCAAGTTATTACATTTAAATTTGATTTTATTGCTAGAAAGAAATATTTGTAATTCCGATTGAATGTTTTTAGAATCCTTAGCAATCTTTAGCAGCTCGTTAACGGTTTTAGATGGAACAATTACGCCAAAATCAGACGCTTCCTTACCTAAATCAGCTGATGAAATAGACAGTCTATGTCCATCAGTTGCCACACCACAAAAGCTTTTATCCTTAACATGCATAAATATACCATTAAGATTATATCTTGTTTCTTCTGTAGACATTGCAAAATTCGTATATTCAATAATTCTTGCAAATTCCTTACATGAAATTTTTACACTAACTTCTGAATCTAAATCTTCCATCGCAGGAAATTGCAGTGCAGGCAAAGTTAATAATTCAAAACGGCAATTTTTACCAGTTATCTCTAGCTTATCAGAATTAGGCTCTTGCTTGAGGCGAATCTCAGAATCCTTGATTTTACGGACAATATCAGAAATAGTTTGCGTTGAAACAGTTGTCTCTCCTTCTGAAACGACTTGAGCACCAATATTTTGATTTAGATACAAATCCATGTCTGTAGCACCCATCGTCAAGCCATCACTATTTGCTGATAGCTTGATGTTACTAAGCCCTACCAATACGTTTCTTTTTTCTACCACAGAGCTAGCAAAGCTCAAAGCGTGAACTAAATCTTTGGTTTGAACAACTATTTCTAAACTATTCTTATTAGTCATAATCTTATCTCTAACTTTGTAAAATTCTTGTAAGCAACGTTACTTCTTCGCGGAAATCAGAATCTGCAAGCATTAATTCTTCGACTTTTTTTACAGCATGCATAACTGTTGTATGATCCTTTTTACCAAAACCAGCTCCAATATCAGCCAGGCTTTTAGATGTCAATGTTTTAGACAAATACATAGCAATCTGTCTTGGTCTTGCAATTGAACGAAGACGCCTTGATGACGACATTTCAGAAACCTTGATATTATATCTACTAGCTACTTTTTTCTGAATATCTTCTATGTTTATGATTCTTTCATTTGATCGCAGCAAATCTCTCAAAATATCCTGTGTATTCTCTAGAGTAACCTCTCTACCAACTAGGGTTGAATGAGCAATAACTTTGTTTAAAGCCCCCTCTAACTCCCTGACATTCGACGTTATTTTGGAAGCTAGAAAATCCACTACGCTTTTAGATATCGTAACTCCCATTTTTTCTAACTTTGAATCTAGGATACCCACACGAAGCTCATATGTTGTGCTATGAACATCTGCAACCAACCCCCAACCAAGCCTAGATTTAATACGGTCTTCTACGTTATCTAAATCACTAGGTGAGCGATCACAGGAGATAACCATTTGCTTGTTATTATCAATAATAGCATTGAAAGTGAGAAAAAATTCCTCTTGGGTACTTTCTTTCCCACAGATAAACTGAATGTCGTCGATCATTAGCACATCGACCGAACGGAACTCGTCTTTAAAAGCCATAACATCTTTGTTGCGCAAAGCTTTAATAAATCTATACATAAACTTTTCAGCCGACAGATAAAGAACTTTACGATTAGGGTTTTTTAAATGACAATGCCAAGCAATAGCATGCATTAAATGCGTTTTACCCAGACCCACTCCGCCATATAGAAACAATGGATTAGATTTCGTAACCGCTTCATCAGATTCTGCAACCATCAAAGCAGCAGAATAAGCAAGTTCATTTGGCGAGCCGACAACAAAATTATCAAATGTAAATCTAGGATCTAGAAATGCTAGTGGATCTTTTACATTTTCTAATGGAAAGTCTTTTTCAACTAAACTTAGATCGGTAGAGGAACTAGATGATCCATGGTCCTTAGATATCTCTTTAGTAATAATCTCTACTTGCTTAATGCGCGCATCACGATGAGTCCATAAATTTAAAATCATATCATGGTAGTTTGCCTTAATCCAATCTCTGATAAAATTACTTGGGACTGAAAGGATGATCGTTGAATCTCCTTGCGACTCAACAAAACTTATTTTACTAAGCCAGTTTTTATACAAATCTTCTCCATAATGCAAAACTAAATCACTACTAACACCCTTCCAAAGACTAATATAATTATCTCCAGAATCCTGTTCTATATTGTTGTGATTTAATTGTTTCATTTGAATTTATATAATAATCGTTATAAAAGTTGCTTCAAGTCAACAAAAACAGGTCTGCTGTAATTAATAACAGCTTGGTTTTATTAAACTTAAATCTTGATTTTTTTCTATTGTAAGCAATAATAATCTCATAAAATATTTTTACAAGAGTAATAATCATGGATATCGAAAATAGACAGAAATTAATCAAAAAATTACTCTATCAAAGTTGTAACCGTGGCTGCAAAGAAACAGATCTTATTATTGGTAAATTTGCACATCTTAACCTTAAAAAAATGAGTGACTGCGAGCTAGAGGTTTTTAATGAAATTTTAGGATATTCAGATGCGGATATATATGATTGGTACACTAATAAAAAACCAGTTCCTGCTCAAAATTCTTCAGACCTTATGACTCAAATTTTAAACTTTGAGCCAACAAGCTAATGAATAATTATCAAATTCCAGCATCATCTAGATGCTATTTTGCTTATGAACATTTTAAGCGCACAAACAAAACTATTTTACTTTGCTGCGCCGATGAAGATGGAGCTCTAAATGCATACAAACAGCTACTTTTTTTAGATGGTGATAATGCTGGCCACGAGAGAATCTTACATATACCTAGCTTTGATACTGTTCCATATGATAGAGTATCCCCTAGTGGAGAAATACTAGCACAAAGGTCTGATGCTTTAACTAAACTTGCACAAAACTCACTCCCTAAAATAGTAGTTACGGCAGCACAAAACTTGCTGTGTAAATTCCCAGCCCCTTCTGTCTTTAAAAATAGCACTATCTCATTATTTACCGGATTAAAAATAAACATCGAAGAACTTTCTTCTTTTTTAATCTCTAATGGATATGACCGCTCTGCAAGCGCCGTAGATAGTGGTGACTTTGCAATCAGAGGAGAAATATTAGATTTGGTTACTCATAGTAGTCAAGGATATAGAATAAATTTTGGATGGGAATCGATAGAATCCATCAAAGAATATGATACTTATAGTCAAATATCTCAAGGCACTATTCCTAAACTAGATCTTTCTTCATCTAGCGAGACATTGCTGAACTCAGAAACCATAACAAATTTTAAAAATAATTTCTTACAAATATTTGGTGTGAATCATATTAAAAGCCCCATGTATGAATCTATCATTCAAGGCAATAAGTTTCATGGCTATGAGCATTTGCTTCCTATATTTTATAAACAAATGTTCAAACTCAGTGAGTTCCTAGGAGAACACCAAGTTATATATGATAATTTATGTATACACTCCCTGCAAGAACACGAGCATTCATATCATGATTTTTATGAAGCAAGACTACTATCCAACCAAACAAACCCTGATTCATTTTACTTTGCAATACCTGTTGATAAAATAATTATTAGCTCAGACAAAGCCAAAGAAGATCTAGCTGAAGGAGATAATATACTACTAGAATATGGCTCGAATAATATATTATCTCAACTAGATGACATCAAAACACAGGCAAAACTCGAACAAAAAACAGAATTTAGCAAACTATTTGAATTGATAGTAGAGCATAAGAAAAAAATTCCCGTGATCTTATGCACCTCTGAAAGCGGGAAAGAAAGAATCAAAAATATATCGATTGATTATGAATATACTACTAATGAAATACCCTATTTGTCTCAAGCTAAGAAGAATATAATCAACTTGGCAATTTCTCCGTTGCGTCATGGATTTATTAGTCAAAAATATCTGTTTATTACAGAAAATGATATTTTAGGAGATAAATTTAGCGCAGCTGGGAATAAGTCTAGTAAGAAAAAGCTAAAAAATATTCTAATAGAATTAGATAATATTTCAGAAGGAGAATTAATAGTACACAAGGAGCATGGAATTGGTAAATTTGAAAAAATTGAAACCATTCATCTTGATAAAATAGCTCATGATTGCCTGAAAATTGTATATGCAAATAATGATATCTTCTATTTGCCCGTTGAAAACATAGATCAAATTAAAAAATATGGTAACGATGAAGCTAACCTAGATAAACTAGGAGGAGCTAACTGGCAAAAACGCAAAGCTGGTCTTAAAAACCGTATCAAAGATATCGCAAAAAGTTTACTCAAAATAACAGCACAAAGACAACTAGCCACAACCTCGCCAGTGGCACTTGATCTAGATTCCTATACTAAATTTTGCAACAAATTTCCCTATAATGAAACAGAGGATCAAATATCTGCAATTGCTGATGTTAGAGCCGATCTAGAAAGCGGAAAATTAATGGATCGTTTAATTTGCGGTGATGTCGGATTTGGAAAAACAGAAGTTGCGATGAGAGCAGCTTTTATGGCTGCTTATGACATTAATGAAGATATGCCGCAAATAGCTATTATTTCCCCCACCACGATTTTATGTAAGCAGCATTATAAAAGCTTTCTTGAGAGATTTAAGGATATGGGGATTAAAATTTCTCAGCTATCCAGGCTAGTAAAATCAGGAGAAGTTAGTAAAATCAAACATGCCATTGCTGATGGTGGTATTAATATTATAATTGGTACGCATGCCCTACTGGCTACAGATATTAAATTTAAGAATCTGAAAATGGTCATCATAGACGAAGAGCAACATTTTGGCGTCGCTCAAAAAGAGCGCTTAAAGGGTTTAAAGGCTAGCGTACACGTGCTTTCACTTTCTGCCACTCCTATTCCAAGAACTTTACAAATGTCTATGGTCGGAATAAAGGATTTGAGTCTTATAGCCACTCCACCCATGGATCGTCTATCTGTTAGAACTAATGTGATGCCTTTTGACGGAGTGATAATTCGTGATGCACTCATGAGAGAACGTTTCAGGGGCGGGCTTAGCTTTTATGTAGTACCAAGAATCAAAGATATCCCTTGGGTAGAAAAACAGCTTAAAGAATTTGCACCTGAACTCAAATATAAGATAGCTCATGGGCAGCTTTCTCCAAATGAAATAGACGAAATAATGAACGAATTTTGTGATGGTAAATTCGATATATTGGTCTCTACGACTATAATAGAATCAGGGATCGACATACCAATTGCGAATACTATGATTGTTCACAGAGCTGACATGCTTGGCCTTAGTCAACTTTACCAACTAAGAGGAAGAGTTGGACGCGGTAAAACCAGAGGATATGCTTATTTAACCCTTACAAATGCAAAAAAAATAACACCTCATTCAATGAAAAGACTAGATATTTTGCAAAACATAGACTCCCTTGGAGCTGGCTTTACTATAGCTGGACATGATATGGATTTACGAGGCTTTGGTAATCTTGTTGGCTCAGAGCAATCTGGTCATATTAAAGAGGTTGGATCTGAGCTCTACCAAGAAATGTTGGATGAAGCGATTAATGAACTAAAAAACCAAGACCAACAAGATAGTTTAGTAGAATTCACTCCATCTATTAACCTAGGCATTGCTGTTCTTATCCCGTCTTCCTATATAGAAGACTCTTCACTTAGACTTGCTATATATAGACGCACAGGTGACTTAAGAACAGAAGCGGAGATAGAAAACTTCCGCGATGAAATGATCGATCGTTTTGGCAAAATCCCTTATGAGTTTAATAACCTTCTAAACATGGTCAAGCTCAAAAACATTTGCGTCGAACTTAAAATCGAAAGCCTTGATAGCGGCCCTGGCGGATTTGTTTTAAGATTTAATAAGAATTTTGATGTATCAAATATGGTTATGGAGTTCGTAAAAAAATACCCTAGACATGCAAAAATAAAACCAGATAATAAACTAATTTTCATGCAAGAACTAAAACCAGATATTTTATTGGTAGAAGCTAAAAAATTACTTTCTAAACTTGGAGAATCAAAATAATGAAAATTTCTTTGCATCAAATATCACCGAAAACAGGCGACTTAGAGGGCAACTATAACAAAATAGTAGAGCTTTACAACCTATCTAATAAAGAAGGCGCAGATCTTTGCATCTTCCCTGAACTAGCTTTGACTGGCTACTTAGCAGAAGATTTATTTCTCCAGAAAGACTTTATTGAAGAGGCACAAAACCGCTTAGAAAACTTGGTAAAAATAACCAAGGATAGCTGTTTACTTATTCCCACCATCATCATTAAAGACAAGCTGTATAACGGAGTGATCGCCGCAAAAAATGGTAAAATCATTGGGCAAACTAGCAAAGAAGAGCTACCTAATTATGGCGTATTTGACGAACAAAGATATTTTGCTCCTGGAAAAGCGCAAATTATTACACTAAATAACTATAAAATTGGTGTTCCTATTTGCGAAGATATATGGTTTGATTCTGTATGCAATGATCTTAAAGACCAAGGAGCTCAAATATTGATTTCAGTTAATGCTTCACCATTTGAAAAAGAAAAGTTCAATAAAAGAACCAAGCAAGTAAAAAAGATCTATAAAAATACTACAACTCCTATTATTTATTGCAATCAAGCTATGGCTCAAGATGGTATAATTTTAGATGGTAAATCATTCTGTTTTGATGGAGAACTTAATATGGTAGGTAAAAGCTTTGAAGCAAGCACAGCATCCATAGAACTTAATGATGGTAAATTTCAACTTGAAAACACCTACCCTATAGCTAGCAATGCTAATGAAGATATTTACAAAGCAATGGTGCTAGGGACAAGAAATTATGTTAGAGATAATTGCTTTAATAAAGTCGTACTAGGTCTTTCAGGAGGCCTGGATTCTGCAATGGTTGCAGCAATTGCGGTTGATGCAATTGGTAATTCTAATGTATCTGCTATTATGTTGCCCTCCAAATTAACCTCAAATGAAAGCCTAAATGATGCGCAAAAACTTGCTGATTCTTTAAAAATTTATTTGAAAACCATATCAATAATAGATGCTTTTAATTGCCTATCTGACACACTTAATGATAACTCAACTTCAGACGATGACTCAGTTTCTTTAATGCACCAGAACCTGCAATCGCGTATTAGGGGAACAATTTTAATGGCTGAATCTAATAAAACAGGAGCGTTATTGCTAACCACAGGTAATAAGTCGGAATATGCTACAGGTTATGCTACAATATACGGCGATATGAATGGCGCGTTTAATCCGATTAAAGACCTTTATAAAACTGAATTATTCGCCTTAGCCAGATACAAAAATATTATACCTGAAAGCATAATAAACAAAGAGCCATCTGCCGAATTAGCTCCGGAGCAAAAAGACTCTGATTCCCTGCCGCCCTATGAAATTTTAGATGGAATATTAAAGCAACATATAGAAAATGGTGCAAAACGTGAGGAATTATATGGTCAGTTTGATCCAGAAGTGGTTGATAGGGTACTAAAACTATTGAAAAATTCAGAGTTTAAGCGCCGGCAATCAGCACCTGGTGTTAAAATATCAAGCAAAAACTTTGAAAAAGATTGGCGCTATCCGCTAACCAATTGGTATCGTTGATTTTTATAAAACAAACTTTAAAAAGAAGATCCCGGTTGTTGCAAGAACAATATTTCTTCTTGTGTTGATTCTCTGCCTAGAATTTGATTGCGATGAGGGTAGCGCCCAAACCTATCTATAATTTCTTTATGCTTTAGTTCAAATTCATAAAAGCTCTCTAAGCCTTTTTTTGAAAATAATTTTATAGCTTCTTTATGTATGTTTGCAGACTCACTATGCATAAATGGCATGTATAAAAACCCTACAAATTCTATATCTATGTCTTGGTCATATTTATTATTAATCGCTTCTATAGCTAGTCTTAATGCCATTTCATCATATTCAAAAGCTTTCGGCGTGTCTCTGTATATATTACGACTAAACTGATCAAGTATTATAATTTCAGCTAGAGCTCCTGATGCACTAGAACGCCAGAAAGAAAGCTCATTATTTACAGCTTTGTTATGTATATCGCCATATCTTTGAGCTATCAAAGCATCAAACTCAACGTCCTTTGCCCATTTTTTCTCAGGGGAGACTTCATTGAACCAAAATTTTATTATTTCATTATATGATACTGTCATTTCACCCCTTGTTTTAAACAAGCCTAAATTTCTATGAGCTTATAATCTAGCTTATATGTTTTATCCATTTTTGTCGCCAACTCTAAATTATGTGAAACCATAATAATAGCTGTACCATGCTTTTTAGCTCGGTCTACGAACATAGAAAACACTTCTTCTGCTGTATGTGGGTCAAGATTACCAGTAGGCTCATCGGCTAGAATAATCTTAGGGTTATTAATCAAAGCCCTAGCAATTGCTACTCTTTGCTGCTCCCCACCTGATAGCTCTCCCGGCATATTATATAAACGCTTTCCCAGGCCCAGGCTTTGCAGTAAATCAGCAGATTCTTCCATCGCCTCAGATTTTTTGACTCCTTTAATAAATAAGGGCATAGCAGCATTTTCCTGAGCCGTGAAGTCGCGTAGCAAATGGTGGTGCTGATAAATAAATCCCATATTATCTAGCCTAATTCTATGAGCGTTACGAATATCCATAGTTTGTTCCGGACTCAACCCTTCAATCTCTACCTTACCTGAATCAGGCGAGTCTAGTAGACCTGCTATATGAAGTAATGTTGACTTACCACTTCCTGATGCGCCCACTATGGAAACTGTTTGGCCTTTATAGACTTCTAAATTAATTTTATTGAGAACTTCAACAACAGACCTTCCCTGCTTATAATCCTTAGAAATATTACTTAGCTTTAATAATGGCTTATCATTCATAACGCATAGCCTCAATTGGATTTAAAGATGCTGCCTTATATGCAGGATATATAGTTGCCAAAAATGAAACCGCAAGAGCCAGGCTTGATATTGTCACTACATCGCTAATACGAACGACGGAAGGAAGATTATATAGAAAATAAATAGCTGGATCAAATAACCTAGTTCCCGATAATTTTTCTAAAAGAGTTCTAATTTTTTCGATATTATATGCAAATAACAAGCCAGAAACAACACCTATAGCTGTTCCAATTATTCCTACCAACATGCCATTAACTATAAAAACCATCATTATTTGACGCGTAGATGCCCCCATAGTTCTGAGAATTGCAATATCCTTAGTTTTATCCTTAACCACCATAAACAAGCTAGAAATTATATTAAAGGCTGCAACTATCATAATTAATGATAAAATCAGAAACATAGCTGTCCGCTCAACTTCAAGAGCGCTTAAAAATTGCTTATTGTCTTTGCTCCAACTACTTACCACTAAATCAAACCCTAAATCTTTTTGCAAAATTCGGGAATAATCAATAGCAAGTTCTGCATCATCAACTTTAACTTCTATTAAATTGACAGAATCTCCCATTGAAAGAAATTTTTGCGCAGCCATCAAAGGCATTAGCATTGTTGCTGCATCATAATCGTAGAGACCACTATTAAATATAGCAATAACAGTAAAATCTTTTGACTTAGGCATGCTACCAAAAGCTGTAGGCAACAAACTTGGAGCTATCATTTTAATTTTTGAGCCCGCATGTAGTCCTAATTTTCTAGCTAATTCAGAACCAACTGCCACAACGTTATTGCCATAATATTCTGAAAAACTCCCTTCAAATACATTATTTAATATCTCTCCCTTACTACTCAAATCACCAGCATCGATACCTCTAATCAGAACTCCACTATTAGAAGCAGATCCTAAAGCTAAAGCCTGCCCCATTGCCACAGGCGTTACCTTTTTAACAAATGCATGCTCTGACAGCTTTTTATTTATAGTATTGCGATCATCTATTAGCTTAGACATTGGGGATATATTAAGATCACCATTTAATCCTATGATATTACTTGTAAGTTCAATATGGAAGCCATTCATCACTGACATTACGATAATCAAAGCAGCAACGCCTATAGCAATACCAGCAAGTGATATACCAGAAATAATAGAGACAAATTTCTCGTTTTTTTTAGCGCTAAAATAGCGTAGCGATATTATAGCAATAAATTTATTTAACATATAAGCTGTCAATTATTTTTGTTATAGCTTCATCAGGTGAAATTTCTTCCACTTCGCCAGATTTTCTATGCTTAAACTCCACTATTCCTTCAATAGTTTTCTTTGGACCGATAATAATTTGCCATGGAGACCCAATTAAATCAGCTGTTGCAAACTTAGATCCAGGGCGTTCATTTGTGTCATCATATAGCACTTCAATCCCTTTATCTTTCAAGCTACTATAAACATAATTAGCTAGATTTACACTTGCTTCATCCTTGATATTTAAATTAATCACAGAAACTTTAAACGGAGCGACTTGTAATGGCCAAATTATACCCTTATCATCGTGACTTACTTCAATAATAGCTGCAACTAGTCTTGAAACTCCTATACCATACGAGCCCATTTGCATCGGAACATTTTTTCCTTCGCTGTTATTGACCATAGCCTTCATTGCGGTTGAATATTTATCAGCAAAGTTAAATATATGACCAACCTCTATTCCGCGCTTTACTATCAAGTTTTTTGGATCAACGTCGCATTTATCTACATCATGCTTCTCCTCAGCTGCTGCATAAAGCGATTTTATTTGCTCTATATTGGATGATAAATTATCATCTAAAAGATCAAACTTTTTATCATAATATACTAAGCTCTCACCAGTATCCGCTACCACATGGAACTCATGACTCATATCGCCGCCAATTTCACCAGGATCAGCAGACATAGGTATAGCCTTCAGCCCCATATCCTTAAAGGTTTGCATATATGCTAAGAACATTTTATTATATGTTGCTATAGCACTTTCTTTGTCTATATCAAAAGAATATGCATCTTTCATTAAAAACTCACGCCCTCGCATCACTCCAAAACGCGGTCTGATTTCATCCCTAAACTTCCATTGAATTTGATAAAGCACTTTAGGCAATTGACGGTAAGACTTCAATGAGTTACGCACAATATCAGTAATCATTTCTTCATTCGTTGACCCAAATAATAAGTCACGATCATGTCTATCTTTAAAACGCAGCATTTCTTTGCCATAAATATCAAGGCGGCCAGATTCACGCCATAAATCACCATCTTGTATGCATGGCATCAGAATCTCAACGCAGCCGGCCTTCTCCATATTAAGCCTAATAATACTTTCTATGTTTTTAAGAACTTTAAGCCCCAGCGGCAACCAATTATAAATTCCAGAGGAAGATTGTTTGATCATACCACTTTTCAACATTAACAAGTGTGATGCTATCTGGGCTTCTGCTGGTTTTTCTTTTAAAACTGGTAGGTAATAATTTGATAATAACATATATTTATTGGTTTTATTTAATTGTAGACAAAAACTCTTGGCGCTTCTGATGGTCTGTATTGTAGACTCCTGTAAAATGCGTTGTTTCCATAACGCTTCCAGGCTTCGTAGCTCCTCTAATAGCCATGCAGCTATGAGTTGCAGATACTTTAACAGCTACACCAATAGGGTTTAAATGTTCTTGTAATGTTTCAGCAATATCAGAAGTCATTCTTTCCTGTATCTGTAAACGCCTCGCGTAAGCCTCAACTAATCTGGCTAATTTGCTAAGACCAACTACTGATCCATTTGGAATATAAGCAATATCTACAGTGCCTGAAAATGGTAGCATATGATGTTCGCATACTGAAGTAAAACTAATTGATTTAAGTAAAATCATGTCATTATACTTATTAACATCTCCGAAGCGCTTATTCAGAACATCATCAAGAGAAGTATCATACCCAGAAAATAGCTCAGTATAACTCTTAATTACCCTTGAAGGCGTTTCTAACAACCCTTCTCTCGAAGGATCTTCTCCAATGTAATTTAATAAAGTTCTAACTGCCTTTTCGGCTTCTTCTTTTGTTGTTTTTTTCACAGTGTATCACCTAGTTTTAAGTATAAATTTTTAGCGCAGATATATACAAACATTAAACCACCAATGATAGCAATCAGACCACCAATGCCAACCATGCCCATATAAATCATTGCGGACATATCTATTTCTGCGCCTGGCGTTTTGCGCAAAACTCCATATCCTCCTGCTAGCGCTAAACCTACTATATGCAATATTTGTCCAACAGTCAGCAAACAAATTTGCATAGAAGCCATTTTGTAACCTTTTCTTTCCTCCTCTACTAAGGACACCTTAGACAAAAGAACGTTAAGAACTCCACCTATCTTACTGATATTATCCATTATTTCTACTTGAAAACAAAATACATACCCCAGGACCATAAATGCTACACTTATACCAACAATAGAGCCATGATAATGCGCGGGAATCGTAACATTTACTCCTGATATAGCAGATCCTATAGCTCCTCCTGATAAAAACAATAGAATTGAGGCAAAGAATGAAAGGCTCACAAATCTTGGAGATTTCACTTTTATTCCAAATATCATCTCGGATAATAACATCATTATAAAAATTACAGGAACTATCCCTGCCGTATAAATCATATGCAAGGTAAAGAAGTCTTTAAAAGAGCCATCAGACAAGTCATATTTATAGTGACCTACGAAGACCGCCATAGCTAATACAAAATTTAGAGCAAAGAGCATTTCATATATCGCATCAAATTTCACCCTACCACCAAGTCTGTTTTCTACGAATACTAATAAAACAAGCATGAAGATCTGCGTATAAATAAATTGTAATAAATGCCCACCACTCCAAAAAAGCATTTCATAATAAAAATCTAAATCAAGCGGAACAATTTCTTTTAATTTATCTAGACTAGAAAATGACATAAATATGCATAGCCAAACGCCGATAAACATAAGAGCTGAAGTGAATTTCACTATAGCCATAATGCGGTCACCATATCCTAATATATCTTCCATAAATGCAGTCAGCACAGTTTGTATCGCCAGGCATAATAAAACCACCCCAAACAAGGAAAGCCCTATTACAAAAAATATGTTTTCTAACATCGGGACATAATTATTCATTACGGGCGTTGATTCAGGATATAATGGGCTAAGAGCCATAAGAACCATACTAACAAACCCTAAACGCGCAAGAAAAGACTCAAGCCCCGTCTTGATAGAAGAATAACTCCATATACAGCAAGTAATGGAAAGTAACCACACCAGAACCGATAAATTCACATGTATCACCAATGCAGACTTAAACATAGATTGATCCGTAAAAAAACCTCTTAGTTGAGGGGTTCTGAGCGCCACCAAAACAATAGAATATAACCCAGCTATAGCCAGAGCTATAACGCCATTTTTAAGCCACATTAATGCGTTCTTGTTATCCACTTTAATAATCAACCCCTTTTACTTTAAAGCTCTTGCGATGATGAATAGTCCTTCCCTTCTCTATTATTATGTTAATATGATCCTTTGTTCCATAGCCAGAATTTTTATACCATTTATACTCAGGAAACTCGGACGATAATTGATCCATAATACGATCCCTTGTGACTTTAGCAATAATTGATGCCGCGGCTATAGATATAGATTTATCATCTCCTTTAATAATGCTATGGAAGCGTCTATCGCTGAACTTCATATTGCCATCAACCAAAACTATTTCAGGCTTAATGTTAATTGATGCTGCAGCTATTTCACAAGCTTTTTTTGTTGCCTCTCCTCTAGAATATTAATTTCATCTATTTCACCCGGAGAGACTATACCAACGGACCATTGATAATTACTGGTAATTTTCTCGTAGAGATCTTCTCTTTTTTTCTTTGCTATTTTTTTGGAATCACGAATTCCTTCAATGATGTTATTCTGATCAACGATAACAGCGGCTGCTACAACTGGTCCAGCTAATGGCCCTCTGCCAGCCTCATCAATGCCAGCAATAATCATTCCTTCATATTGCCCTTCTAGCTCTAAATCCGCCATATCATCCCTTAAGCATTGTCACAGAAGCGATAGCTGCAATAGCTGCGGTTTCAGCGCGAAGCACAGACGCTCCCAAGCTGACTCTATCTATTCTATCAACTGATGACATCATTTGAACTTCCTCTTCCGAAAATCCACCTTCTGGTCCAATTAATATTGCCACGTTGTTTTTGATGGATTCTAAATTAATTATTTTATTATTTTCATCCTCAGATTCGCAAGCAGCAATAATTTGTTCGTAATTATCGGAAGAGCAAAATTCAGATAGACTAACTGGGGGGAACGGCTCCGTTAAAACAAATCTTTCACTTTGCTCAATAGCTTGACGAATACATCTATGCACCCTGTCCTGGGCTAGTTTTTTATACTGAGTTCTCTCAGAAATAATAGGAATAATCTGCGTAACACCTAGCTGTACAGCTGCCTTAATCGCTTCAAACATCCGATCTTGCTTAATGATGCACATCGCTAGAGCCAGTGGTTTTTCATGCGGAATTTCTCGAAGCAACTCTTCTGCAACCACAGTTAAACTAGAGCGCCCTATTTCAGTGATTTTAACAAGAAACTCACCATCTTGTGCATTAAATAGCCGAAAGCCATCTGACACTCTGAGGCGAATTACTGATTTTAGATAATGAAAATCCTCACCAGAAATTATTATAGTTTGATTTTTAGCCAAGGATTCCGTACTATAAACTCGACTTAAGTGAGAAAACTTCATTAATAATAGCTCAAAAATTATGAAAAAAGATAGCTTAGATACTATACCAAGCACCGATAAAAGCTCAAGCAAAAATCCAACAAAACAGCCAGAGGAATTTGGTGGTCAAAAAGGCCCTGAGCCAACTCGCTATGGTGATTGGGAAAATAAAGGACGCGTATCCGATTTCTAAAAATTTATATACGCGCGTCCAACCAAACTAATGACTAACTTAATTACGGTTCAACTTCTTCATAACAATCGCTCTACTCTCGCGAGCTGCAACGTTACTTGGATCATATTTAAGCGCTAGATCAAATGCTTGAATAGCCTCTTCTAATCTACCAAGCTTACCTAATGTATTAGCCTTATTA
>JAQXDF010000027.1 GCA_029251475.1 Rickettsiaceae bacterium | reverse complement strand
AAGAACAAAATCGAATTGTTCAATCGAAAATTAAGTGCAAAATTGTTAATTTAATAATTGCTGCATAGAATTTCGCTATAAGAAATCTCAGCTTTTGGATATGCCATGCAACAACGCCGGTTAAACCCGGAATGACTCCGAAGCTTATTGTGTACAATGAATCTAAGTTTTCTGAGCAACACTTCATTGTAAATACTATAACTGAAGTTAATGTTAATAGTTGACAATCCTTAATAAAATATATATACTACCTTGTATTAATTTATTTTTTTCGGGGTTAGATAGCAGAGTTTTTTGCCATCTACTTTCATAGAAACAAGAGTGACAAACAATAAATAAAGGTAACAAAATGACTGAATGTAATAATTTACAAGAATTCCTAAACTTTTCCCAAACACAAAGAGCTCAAATAACCAAGCTTGTTCTTGGTAGTAAGGGTATAAGCACTGAAGGAGCTGCGCTACTTGCAGAGGCTCTGAAAACAAACAACACTCTAACCTACCTTGATCTTCGTGTTAACAGGATAGGCGCTGAAGGAGCTGCGCTACTTGCGGAAGCTCTAAAAACAAACACTACTCTAAAAATTCTTAAGCTTGCTTTAAACAATATAGGCACTGAAGGCGCAGAGACATTGAAAGAGGCTCTGCAAGAAAACAGCACTCTAACTAAGCTAGAGCTTTATGATAACAATATAGATTATGGAATTAAAAAACATTTAATAGAACTTCTTGATCGCAACAAGTTAATTGAAGAAGCTGTTTTAAATAGCCTTAAAAAAATTGCTGCAAATGATGATGTTGTAGATGTTGATATTACCAAGATTCCAAACATTAAACATATTGAATCTATCAAAAATCCAATAATCAATGCTCTTGATAGATATTTAGACAATGAGGCATTCTTTAAGAAAGAATTACAAAAATCTGGCTTAAGTTCTTATATCCAAATATTAGACGCAAAGGCGGATATACATAAAGCTTCGCAGTTGCTAAAGACTGAAGATATCAAGGCTGATGAGACAGAGGCGACTGTAGAAACTAATTATAGTAAATTGCATACAGAGGATATTTTAGGAAACATCGGTAGCTATTTAACTGCAAAAGATGCCATGGTTTTAAAAATAACTTCTCTTGCTCCCAAAAAAGCGTCAGAAAACCCTTAGGATGGGTCAGGCGGAGGCGGAGCAACAAGAGAAGAGCTAGCGGCAGAACAAGCGCTCGAAGAACAAGATAGACCTAATCAAGAAGATGCAGATTTTGACGCAGCAATTTCAAACAGCCTGCAGGATATGGCATTTGACAACACAGGAGCTGCAGAAGAACCAGATGGTTTTGCAAGCGAAATAACTGGTGACGCAGCAGCAGAAGATTTCTGTGACTAGAAACTTACCTTGATAAATGTAGGGGCACCAGCTCCTGCATTTATCATTATAGAAAAATAAGACTAGCAAACAATAAATGAGGATAACAAAATGGCTGATTGCTATAATTTACAAAAATTTCTGAACTTTACCCCAGAGGAAAGAGCTAAAATAGCCGTGCTTGATCTTCTTTTTAAACATATAGGCGATGAAGGGCTTGTGGCACTGGCAGATGTTTTGAAAACAAACAGCACTCTAACCGAGCTTAATCTTCCGAGGGGCGATATAGGCGCTGAACTTAAGGAGCGCATAGAAGGACTTGTTGAACGTAATGAGCTAATTCAAAGCGCTGTTTTAGATAACCTTAAGCAAATTGCTGAAGGTGATCGTGTTAAAGATATTGACATTAGCAAGATTAAAAATATTAAACATATTGAGTTTTTAACGGACCACATAATCAACCCGCTTGAGAGGTATGCAGAAAATATGGCGTTCTTTAATGAGGCATTACAAAAATGTGACCTAGATTCTCAAATCAAAATATTAAATAATAAATATCAAGATTCAGTAGCTTTCTCTAGATCTGAACCTTTACTAAAGACAAAAGATATCTCTATTAATGATTCAGAAGGCGGTATTGTTAAAATAAAATATAGCAACTTACAGTCATATCAAGCGCTGGGAAAAATCGGTAGCTATTTAACTGCAAAAGATGCCATGGCTTTAAAAGTGACTTCTAGTCCACCGGCTGACAAAGCATTAAGTGAAGATAGCCTAATGGACAGGCCACTAGATGGCTCAGGCGGTGGCGGCATGACCATAGCCGAAATGGCTGAACAAGCTGGATCTAACCAAGAAGATGCAGATTTTGACGCAGCAATTTCAAACAGCCTACAGGATGTTACCTTTACTAACACAGGGGCTGCCGAAGAACCAGATGGTTTTGCAAGCGAAATGACTGGTGGCGCAGCAGAAGATTTCTGCAACTAGAAACTGACCTCAATAAATGCAGGGGCACTAACCCCTGCATTTATCATTATAGAGCACCAGACTAGCAAACAATAAATAGGAATAACAAAATGACTACTTGCTATAATTTACAAGAATTTCTAAACTACTCACCAGAGGAAAGAGCTAAAATAGCCGTGCTTGTTCTTGGCAAAAGTATTGATGCTGAAGGCGCTAAGGCACTTGCGGAAGCTCTAAAGGGAAACAGCGCCCCAATACGACTGGATCTTATTAGTAGACATATAGGTGCTGAAGGCGCTAAGGCGATAGCAGAGGGCCTTGAAACAAACACCACTCTAAAAACTCTTAATCTTGTGGTGAGCAATATAGGAGATGAAGGTGCTAAGGAGATAGCAGAGGGTCTTGAAACAAACAGCACTCTAACCCGTCTTAATCTTTGTAAAAACGACATAGAAGGTGAAGGCGCAAAGGCACTAGCAAAGGCTCTAAAAACAAACAGCACTCTAACCTCGCTTAATCTTGGTACTAACAATATAGGCGATAAAGGTGCTAAGGCGATAGCAGAGGGCCTTGAAACAAACACCACTCTAAAAACTCTTAATCTTGTGGTGAGCAATATAGATTATGGAATTACAAAACATTTAATAGAACTTCTTGATCGCAACAAGCTAATCGAAGACGCTGTTTTAGATAGCCTTAAGCAAATTGCTGAAGGTGATCATGTTAAAGATATTGACATTAGGAAGATCGGAAATATTAAGCATACTAAATTTTTAACGGAGCATATAATCAATCCTCTTGAGAGATATGCAGAAAATAAAGCATACTTTAAGCAAAAATTACAACAACATAACTTAGATATCAAAACATTAGAGGAAAAGGTAACTGATTATCAAGATTCAGTAGGTTTGGAAAGAGCTGCGCCTTTACTAAAGACTGAAGAACATTTTGATTTCAAAAACCCTGACAATATCCCTGAAGATCTAAAAAAATATATATCTGAGGAAAATAAGCCTTCTACAGTAGAAAAAATCCTAAGCCCCCTACATTCAGACGATTTTTTAGGAATCATCGGTAGCTATTTAACTGCAAAAGATGCCAGGGTTTTGAAGGAAGCTTTTTCTGCTCCTGAAAAAGACTCTGACAAAGCATTAAATGAAGATAGCCTAATGGACAGGCCACTAGATGGCTCAGGCGGTGGCGGCATGACCATAGCCGAAATGGCAGAACAAGCTGAGAAAAATAATGATTCAGCACAAGCTGGATCTAACCAAGAAGATGCAGATTTTGACGCAGCAATTTCAAACAGCCTACAGGATATGGCATTTGATAACACAGGAGCTGCCGAAGAACCAGATGGTTTTGCAAGCGAAATGACTGGTGGTGCAGCAGAAGATTTCTGCAACTAGAAACTGACCTCAATAAATGCAGGGGCACTAACCCCTGCATTTATCATAGGCCAAAAAGATCTAGAGAAAAACCAGCCTATCTAAATCATTTTAAACAGAGCTAAAATAATCTCAATTGAGATCAACACAACTATAGTAACCTCTAATCTAGTTGAATGCTTGTAGTTCAACTCATTCGAGAGGATACTATATAGTTCTTGTATGATATTAAGGCGGTGGTTAAGTATACCATGTCTTACCTCAATATCTTGAAATTCTGATGTCATTAAATATAAAACTTCATGCCTTGGCCTTCTCCAGAAAAATTCAGGAGTATCTAATATATCGCTATGCAAGTTCACTGAATATCTTGCATTAAACAAATTACCAATCTGTTTAGAAATTTCTGTCTTCGACAAAGAAACGCCACCAGTGTTAGCCAGCTCTTGTTGAATTGGATCTGCCTTAGTTAAGATATCACTAACTTTATCTTCCAACACTCTAAGCTTAACAGATTGAGCCAGAGCATGGGATATAGACAATTTAACTAATTCTGAATTATCAGCCAATACTACGCTATTATTCTCTTCGTCTATAAAAGTCTTATTATTCTCGCTTGGCTCTTTATGATATTCATAAAATATAAAATCCATAATCAGATTATCAATTTTATTAATTTCAAAACTAGCTATTGTCTTTAGAATGGATTCTGCATCAACTTCATCTCCTCCCCAAATACTCACGCAACCAAAGGAAAAAACAAAAATATCTATATTATTCTTTTTGGACCTGTCTTTAATTTGTACATATATTACATCATCAAAGAATTTGGTTTTAAATCCCTTTTTTTGAAAATAAGTAGTTAAGTTGCTTGTGTTATATTCAGAGGCCGTACAGTAAGATGAGCAACGCATAAGTTTGTTATACAAAGTAATTAATAGTACTACAGCATAGCTTATTTTATTTCAATTCGCCAATATAAACTTCTAAAATCACGCAGTTTCGCATACTTTTTTAAGTTCAGAAAATGCAGAATCTAGTGCCTTATCATCCCTGGAGCGCAGAACTAAGGTTGTTCCATGCACGCCTGCCTTTGTAAAAGGATAACTTCCCATATCAACATTTTTATATTTTAATTGCAACTCTTCGAAACGATCAGCAATCTTGCTTTCTCCTATATTTATCTCAATTGATTTTGACTGTATTACAGCGCCTTTTTTTAACATAGGTAATGAAGCTTGAAGCATAGCTTTCATGACACTTGGTATACCAGCCATACAAAATAAATTGTTTGTTACAAATCCTGGCACTTTTATACCCTTATTATAAAGCAATATAGATGTTTCTGGCATACATGCCATTTTCTCTCTTGAAGAATTCATCTCTTCTCCCAAGCCCTCATAATGCTCCTTTAAAATTTCGTATGTTTCCTTGCTGAGTACGTAATCTAAGTTAAAAGCCTCGGCTACGCAAGATGCTGTAATATCATCATGAGTCGGCCCAATTCCGCCTGTAGTGAATATATAATCGTATTTAGGGCTAAGTTCTTGGATCGTAGCAACAATCATCTCCCTATTATCGGGAATTGTTCTTGTTTCTATCAGATCAACGCCTTGCTCAACCAAAGTTAAAGCTATTTCCTGTGTATTAATGTCCAGTGTACGGCCTGATAATATTTCGTTGCCAATGATGATGATAGCTGCAGTAGGATTCATAGTTATATTTTAATCTAAGTATGTATAATGAATATAATAGATACAACAGAGACATATAGTCAATTTAAAAGATATATCTATATGAGAAAAATATATATTTTATATTATATTTTTGTAGATAATCTTGCGGGTTTTGGTTTTTACTGCTATCGTCTTTAACTAGTAATAAAGTTAGAAAAATATGGCATTAGACTTTAAGATTGTACAAAATTATGCACAGGCGCTACTAAAGAACGCTAAAGCTAACTCAAAAGAAGAAATAATACTAGAACAATTGCAAGTTTTTATACCCCTTATGGTCAATATTCCTCTATTAGAAAGAACTCTTCTTTCACCTGTTTTGGATAAGCCCATTAAAGAAAAGCTAGTGGATTCTATCGTCGCCCATTATAAATTCGATAAACTATTAAACAGCTTCTTGCATGTTGTAATAAAGCATTCTAGATGCGACTTACTGCCGCAAATTACTGAAACGTATAACAAATTAATATTGGATCTTAATGGCACTAAACCTGCAAAAATAACATCGGCCTTTAAATTAACCTCAAAACAAATTAAAGTTGTACAAAAAATTCTAGAGGATAAAATTGGACACAAAGTGACATTAGAAGACAAAGTAGACGAATCTCTACTTGGTGGGATTATTATGGAATATAATAGTAATTTAATCGATTGCTCTGTTGTGGGAGCTATTGATAGAATAGAAAAGCTTGCACAAAGAACAAAAATATAATTAATTAGATAGCATTTTGCTTTAAGGAGTTTGTAAAATTATGAAGTTAAACCCCTCAGAAATCTCAGAAATTTTAGAACGTGAGATTGGTAAGATTGATCAACTCGGAGAGTTGCAAGAAGTTGGGTATGTAATCACAGTTGGTGATGGTATCGCAAAGATACATGGCATTGATGGCGCTCAAGCTGGAGAAATGGTCGAGTTTGATTCCGGCGTAAAAGGTATTGTACTGAATCTAGAGACTGATATAGCTGGCGTAGTTATTATGGGAGATGATAGCTCAGTACACCAAGGTGATAAGGTAAAACGAACTGGAGACATACTACAAACACCCGTTGGTATGCCGATGGTTGGACGCGTGGTTGATGCACTGGGCAGACCAATAGATGGTAAAGGCGATATTGTTACCAAAGACCACCGATTGGTGGAAACAAAAGCTCCTGGCATTATCGGAAGAAAAAGTGTTCATGAGCCTGTTCAAACTGGAATTAAGGCCATTGATGCATTAATTCCAATTGGTAGAGGTCAAAGAGAGTTGATTATTGGAGACCGCCAAACTGGTAAAACAGCTATTGCTATTGATACTATTATCAATCAGAAGTGGGCGCATTTGGATAATAACGAGAAAGAGAAAGTTTATTGCGTATATGTGGCGATTGGTCAAAAGAGATCTACAGTAGCAAAAATCGTAAAAAAACTCGAAGAAGCTGGTGCTATGGAATATACTATAGTAGTTGCATCTACAGCATCTGACCCTGCTCCATTGCAGTTCTTGGCCCCATATACTGGCTGCGCAATCAGTGAATATTTCCGTGATAGTGGGAAGCATGCTTTGATAATTTATGATGACCTCACTAAACATGCAGTGGCTTATCGCCAAATTTCATTACTTTTACGCAGACCTCCTGGCCGCGAAGCTTATCCAGGTGACGTATTCTACTTACACTCAAGGTTGCTAGAACGTGCAGCAAAATTATCGGATGAAAAAGGTGGAGGGTCATTAACAGCACTGCCCATTATTGAAACTCAGGCTGGTGACGTATCTGCATATATTCCAACAAATGTAATTTCGATTACAGATGGTCAAATATTCCTGGAAAGCGAATTATTCTACAAAGGAATTCGCCCTGCAGTTAATGTTGGTATTTCGGTTAGTCGCGTTGGCTCAGCAGCTCAGATTAAGGCGATAAAAAAAGTCGCAGGCTCTATGAAATTAGAACTAGCACAATTCAGAGAAATGGAAGCCTTTTCTCAGTTTGGATCTGACTTAGATGCATCTACGCAAAAACTAATAAATCATGGTCGAAAACTCACTGAATTATTAAAACAAGATCAATATGCGCCATTTGTTGTAGAAGAACAGGTTATTAGTTTATATGCCGGGGTAAAGGGATACATCGATGAAATTGACACTTCTCATATAAAGGATTTTGAACAGAAATTACTTGCAGATGTTAGGCTAAACCACGCAGATATCTTAGAGCATATAAGAGATACAAAAAATATCAGCGACGAAGTGGAAGATAAATTAAAACATTATCTTACAAAATTTGTTAAAAACTTCTCAGATAATTTAATAGATTAGGAAAAAATGTCAGGTCTAAAGCAACTTAGAAATAGAATTAGGAGCATTAAATCCACTCAGAAAATAACGAAAGCTATGCATGTAGTTTCTGCTGCAAAGCTTAAAAAAGTTAAAGATCAGGCGGAAAATTTAAACGAATACTCTGATTCTCTGAAATCTATTATGCAGGATCTTTCTACAGATGATAATTTAATAAATTTGCCAGAAACAGATCAAAGGTTTTTTTGCAAAACTTTAGAAGACATGACTCATTTATTAGTTGTGATGACTTCTGAAAGAGGCTTATGCGGAAGCTTTAATTCTAATATTATTAAGCGGGTGAAAAAAGACATTGCATTGCTTCAAAAACAAGGCAAAAATGTAAAGATTCTTGCGATAGGAAAAAAGGCAAAGGACGCGCTTGCAGGCCAGTATTATGATATAATTGAAGAATACTATCCTAGCACAAAAAATAATGTTGAACATTTATCTGACAGCATAAAAAGTAAAATTATCTCTCTTGTCGAAGAAGGGGAAGTTGGCGCCTGTTCTATGTATTATAATCGTTTTAAAAATGCGATGACGCAAATCACAACTAAAGAATGTATTTTGCCAGCTAAGATAACAGAAGATGATGAAACTAGTGATGCATCTATATATGAATATGAAGGAACTAATTTGGTCCATCAAGTCATTGATTTATACATAAATGGTGAGATTACTTATGGATTACTCCAAAGCAAAGCTAGCGAAGAAGGAGCAAGAATGACGGCAATGGATAGTGCGACCAAGAATGCTGGTGAGTTAATTGATAAATTAACATTAAAATTAAATAGGTCTCGCCAGGCAATAATAACAACCGAGCTTACAGAGATAATCTCTGGCGCCGAGGCTGTGTAAACATTATATAACAAAAATTGGCTAATAGGTTTGAAAATGAAAAAAAACGAAGGAAAAATTACGCAAGTTATCTCAGCAATTGTTGATGTTAAATTTGATAATGGCGCTCAACTTCCTAATATTTTAAATGCCCTTGAATGCGACAATCATGGACAAAAACTAGTTCTTGAAGTTGCTCAACATATTGGCGACAACACGGCGCGTTGCATCGCTATGGATTCGACAGATGGCTTGACTAGAGGACTGAAAGTAACAGATACAGGCAAGACGATTCAAGTCCCTGTAGGAAAAGGCACTTTGGGCAGAATTATGAACGTAGTTGGTGATCCTGTTGATGAAAAAGGCCCAATTAAAAGTGAAACGTTTTCTTCCATTTATCGAGACGCGCCGGCCTTCGACGAGCAATCTACGGAAAGTAGTATCTTAATCACGGGCATTAAGGTTGTAGATTTGCTAGCGCCCTATGCAAAAGGCGGTAAGATTGGTTTGTTTGGTGGAGCTGGTGTTGGTAAAACAGTTATTATTATGGAATTAATCAATAACGTTGCAAAAGCGCATGGTGGATATACTGCTTTTGCAGGAGTTGGTGAACGCACAAGAGAGGGCAATGACCTTTATCATGAAATGATAGATTCAGGAGTTATCACCCCAGATAAACTAGAAGAGTCCAAAGTTGCACTAGTGTATGGACAAATGAATGAGCCTCCAGGTGCGCGTGCAAAAGTAGCTTTTACTGGTTTAACAATAGCTGAGCATTTTCGTGATTTAGATGGCGGCCAAGATGTTTTATTCTTTGTCGATAACATATTCCGTTTTACTCAAGCTGGATCTGAAATATCTGCTACATTGGGACGTATACCTTCTGCTGTAGGCTACCAGCCTACTCTAGCAACAGATATGGGTGCGCTGCAGGAACGTATTACATCAACCAAAAATGGTTCAATCACTTCAGTACAAGCGATTTATGTACCAGCTGATGATTTAACCGACCCTGCTCCAGCTACATCATTTACTCACCTGGACGCAACAACTGTATTAAGTCGCCAAATTGCTGAACTTGGTATTTACCCGGCTGTAGATCCATTAGATAGCAGTTCCCAAATGCTTGATCCAGAAATAGTTGGTGATGAACACTATAATATTGCAAGGGAAGTGCAGAAAGTACTGCAAACATACAAGTCACTGCAAGATATTATTGCTATTCTTGGTATGGATGAGCTATCTGAAGAAGATAAATTAATTGTTAGCAGAGCTCGTAAAATTCAAAGATTTTTATCGCAACCATTCCATGTAGCGGAAGTTTTCACTGGATTACCTGGTAAATTTGTTGATTTAGCAGATACTATTGCGGGCTTCAAGGGCTTGGTCGAAGGAGAGTATGATCACCTACCAGAATCTGCCTTCTATATGGTTGGAACAATAGAAGAAGTAGTAGAAAAAGCTAAAAAAATGGAATCAAAAGATACGGTATAGCTATTATGACTCAAGCATTAATAGTTAAAATAATTACCCCCTCAAAAGTAGTTTTAGAAAGTGAAGCTACTATGGTGACTATACCTGGTAACAAAGGAGAGTTCTCTGTGTTGCCTGATCACATGAAGCTTGTATCTAGTATAAATTCAGGTATAATTACTTTGGTTAATAAAGGAACAAAAATAAAGTATTTTGTCCGTGGAGGAGTTTCTCAAGTAACTGGAGATACCTTAAATATTATTACTCAATTTGCTGTTGATTTAGAGTATGAAACCCCTAAATCAGTAAAAACCATAATTAAGAACATGGAGAATAACTTATCAGCCCTAGATAAAGAGTCTGTTGAAGCTGATATTATTTTACATGAGATTGAAAAATACGAAGAATTATTAAAATTTATAGAGGCAAGATAAATGGTAGAGTGCACACGTCGTATAGAATTTGATACCGGACATAGAGTAATGGGTCATAAAAATAAATGCCAGTATTTACACGGCCACCGCTATGTTTTAGAAATCACTGCTTCTTGCGATGATCTAAACGAACTTGGTATGGTAGTAGATTTTGGTGAATTAAAAAACACCATGAAGGATTGGATAGACAAGCATTTTGACCATAATGTTATTTTACATAAAGATGATAAAGCCCTCGGAGACTTTATTTCAAACCATACTGGGCAAGGAGTGTACTACTTAGATTGCAACCCGACCGCGGAAAACATTGCATTATACCTAAAATCTGATATAATACCTACTTTGTTTACTAAAAATTCATTTAGCATTACTAAACTAAAATTGTTTGAAACGCCGAATGCTTTTGTTGAAGTAAAATGAACAAGATTTGTTGTATTGTTGTCACAACAACAGATAACGAAAGAACAGCAAGATTAATTGCAACAACCTTACTTGAAAAAGGCCTAGCAGCTTGCGTTCAATTAGACAAGGTTCAAAGTTTTTTCTATCACGAAGAGGAAAGAAAAAACCAACTTACCAAGCTCACTGCAGAAAAAAAGCTTAGGGAGAGGTCTGTTAAAGAGGCGGAAGAAATTCGCTTGTTTATTAAAGCCCCAATTGATAATTATAAGGCCATTGAAGAGTCTATAAAATTGAATCACAATTATCAATTACCTCAAATAATTAAGCTAGATATTACAGATGGCTTACCTGAATACCTAAATTGGGTTCATGCAAGCAAGTGTATTTAAGCTTAGATAAATTTATGGAGTATATTGTATGAAATTATGGCACAAAGTCTTTTTAGGCCTGATCTTAGGATTGCTGTTTGGCGTTTATTTGCCTCAGCATGTTGATTATGTAAAACCTATTGGCACAGTATTTTTGCGCCTAATAAAAATGATAATCGTTCCTTTGTTGTTCTTTAGCCTGCTATCTGGAATAACTGGAATGAGAGACCCAAGCTCAATTGGGCGAGTGGCAAGAAAATCTGTTTTGGCCTACATGGGAACAACATGTTTTGCTGTAATGTTTGGATTAGGGGTTGCTCACATCATGAAACCCGGCGAAGGGGTGACAATAGAGCTAGGGCATGTTCCAGACTCTGCCGTTGGGGAAGGAGGTTTTAGCCTGCTAGACTTCTTGATCAATATAGTGCCTAGTAATATTTTTGTATCTTTTTCCGACGACACTAAAATATTGCAAGTAGTATTCTTTTCCATTTTTACTGGAATAATAATCAACAATATGGGGTCAGTTGCAAATCCACTTCGTGAATTTATTCAGTCAGCTTCAAAGCTAGTACTGAAGATGATTGCAGTGATTGTTGAACTATCTCCTTATGCTGCATTTGCCTTAACAGCATGGGTTGTTGGCGTTCAAGGATTAGGGATCATTCTAAGCTTAAGCAAACTTATAGTTGCCATACTTATTGCTTATGTATTGCAATATTTAATCTTTGGATTGTTTATAATAGTCTTTTGTAGATTATCACCTCTGCCTTTTTATAGAAAAAGTATAGAGTACCAAATGATTGCTTTTTCAACAGGAAGTAGTAAAGCCAGCCTTGCAACTACCATGCAAGTTTGCCGCCAAAAATTAGGTGTATCTGAAACTAGCACATCTTTTGTCTTGCCTCTTGGGGCAGCGATCAACATGGATGGGCTTGCTATTAAACTTGGATTATCTGTTATATTTTTCGCTCAAATTATGGGCATAGACCTATCTATGCATGATTATATGGTTATAATTTTGATTGGAACTCTAGGCTCGATAGGAGGGGCTGGGATTCCCGGATCATTTATTATAATGCTACCAATAATGCTAACATCTATAGGAATGCCTATCGAAGGCGTAGCTTTATTAGTGGGGGTAGACAGAATATTAGATCTATTTAGTACCGCCATCAATATTACTGGAGATGCAACGATTACTTTAGTTGTCGATAGTACCGAAGGCACCCTAGATAGAGAAGCCTACAATGCGGAATAAACTAATCAGCGCAGATTTTAGTGTGTTTTTATAACTTTCATATAATTTTTTACAATAAATTATGAAAACAGCTAAATAATGATAGTAAATTTTCAAATTGTGAAGGATAATAAAAAAATAGATAAAACTTGTAGAGATAATAAAAATACTATGTTTAAAACCATAATAGTTCCAGTTGATTTATCAGATAAACAATCTATTCAA
The DNA here is from genome assembly GCA_029251475.1 of Rickettsiaceae bacterium. Classification (GTDB taxonomy): domain Bacteria; phylum Pseudomonadota; class Alphaproteobacteria; order Rickettsiales; family Rickettsiaceae; genus Megaera_A. Next base: position 33,029 of record JAQXDF010000027.1, on the reverse strand, counting down.
GTCGTTTTACCGGCGGCATTGAACTTCGTCAAAGCCTTTAATTCTAAGATACATTTAGTTCACATAATGCCTGATTTCGGAATTAAGATGGTTGAAGAGTATCTTCCTCGCTACTGGATGAGCGATCAAAAGGAAAAATATAATAAGACGTTCGAAGAAATAATAGAAAAGTATATTCCAGAAAACATACAAGTTAATTTTCATATTGGACGTGGCGCAATTTACGATGAAATTATCAACTTTTCTGAGAAATTAGATGCTGATTTAATTATGCTTTCTGCTGTTAGACCTAAATTAAAAGAATATATGCTAGGACCAAATGCGTCAAAAATAGTACGCCATTCTTCTGTGTCAGTTATGGTAATTAGAGATTAATATCTTGCCTCCCAAGAACAACTAAGCATGATTTTCTGCCAAAGGGTTTTTATATTATGCTTTCAATACTTGACAAGATTAAACTAAGATTAGTGTCAAAACTCTTTGCTACAATTAAATTCTCCTGATTGTTATCACTATTTTCTTTATGATAATGTAATGCCTTGATATTATTAAATATATTATCAAGATCTCCTTTTAGGTATGAACAATAACGAGAACCCACCAACAGAAGAAGCCTGGTACACACCCTACAAGGAGTATGCTGATAATGTGAACGAATATGTATCCAATACTGGGGTTGCTAAATTTGTTAATAGTAATGCTGGCGCTTTGACCTACGCCGCTCTTGGTCTAGTCTTTTATTCGGTGGTTAGCGGAGGAGCGTTAACCGTTCCTGCCATTGCAGCGGCTGCCCTTGGAGGGAAGACGCTAAAAACCGTTGCAGATGCGCGAAATATTAGAAAAGTAAATAATTTAAATATAGAAAATAATTTATTAATTGAATTTGCTACTAAGGCATATACCAAACAAAAAATACTAGATTTAGCTCCTCCTAAATTAAAACAATGTTATGACACGCTAACCCAAGCAGAATCACCCAATAATCCTGTTAGAAAAAAAAGTATTTCCGAAGATCGTAACAGTCTCGAAAACTTCATGTCCTATACAGACAACCTCGTCACTTTGGTTCAAAATACAGCACATCATAGTTGGTTTGGTGTAGCCAAACAAGGTTACCTTACTTATAATTCCATTATTAATTCCATAGGCGGCGTAAAAAACTTAGATGAGCTTCCATCTAAGTTATCAGAATATCTAAAGGAGTATCCAGAAGAGCAAAAAGAATTCCTGAAATTAATAGAATCACAGCTTCAATTAGATTTAGACAATATATCATACAATGATGTCACTGAGTTACAGCAACAAATAACTGCTTTGGATCGTCATATTAAGGCTCTAAAGGAAACTCTCAAAGACCCAGGTTTTTATAAAGATATAACTTCATATAGCGCATATAATGGTCAAGACATATCTATCCTTAAAGACAAACTTCAAAAAAACTTAAACACAGAAATGGACGAAGTCTACCCACTGCCTCAAAAAGAAAGTATAGAACAAAATACTTGGTCAAATGCGATCAATGAGTCTCTTTACAAAACTCAATCTGCCCCTACTCCTCAAAAACCTACAAAATTCACAGAGGCGGTCAGAAAAGAGAATGATGCTAAGCCAGCAGGAGATTCGGCATCAGAACCATTTCGTACCACAGAAAAAGAACAAGTGATAACAAAGCAAAACGATCCTATAAATCGACTTCCCTATATAGACGATGCCTTTTCAATATCACTAGACAAGGCCAGAAAGGGGCAGGACGCTAATCTCGGCGAAAATTGGGCACTAGGACCATTTGGCACCACAGAAAAAGAACAACATAAGATAGCCGTGGCACAAAAAAGAAAACAAGATATTAACTCCGTAGATTGGGCGCTAGGACCATTTGGCACAACAGGAAAAGAACAACATGAGATAGCCGAGGCAAAAAAAAGAAAACAAGATGATCACGCCTTGAATTTGGCATCAGAACGATTTGGCACAACTGAAAAAGAACAGATAGAACCAAAACCACACTATGTAGACGATGCATTGTCAACATCACTAGCCGAGGCCAGAAAAATGCAAATTCTTCCCATCCCCAAAAAAACTCCTACAAAAAAACGTCTAGCTAGACCAGCCAAGAAATCACCAAGTAAAGGACATCAGAGGTAAATCTAGAGCTAATCAAAAACTAAAGGGCATAAAATTTATTATGCTATAAAAAGAAAGGTGTTTGAGGACCTATTTTGACAACTTTTTATCGAACCTGCAAGCGGAATATAGTAATGAAAGTTGAACGAGAGCGGCTCTACAGGCAGTTCATAATCTCAGTTCTTGGATGCTACATGTAGCAATGCCAAATCTATTCATGATAAAGAGTCATCCGAAGGGTGGGCCGAAGTAATTATTACCGCTATGTAAATACTTAACTACAACCTAAAAGCTATTAACTTTGGCTTATTCTACTCTTCTGGATAGACGCCCCATAGGAATTTTTTAGCAACCCAGCCTTTATAAGATTTACAAGATATTTGACACCAATCTTCTTTGCACTTATGCAAACTACATCGTATTTTAGGTTCTAGTTTGGCAATTATTTTATCATATTTACCAGGAGAAGACAGCAATGGAATCGTGTTCTTGGCCACCAAAACTACTGATCTTTTTCCAGAAATAACATTTGCATGAACCCAGCCGCCTTCGCCTTTAATATCACGTATTTTACGCCACTGCTCGTATTCTGCAATAACTTCAACAGGCTCGCCTTTTTTAATAAAAACCCATTCAATAGTGCAATCTGCGACAGGGCCAATTCTGGCATTAACCTCGTTAAATTTAATAGTAACAAAGCGGGGAACAGGTAAGTTTTTAGGAACTGCCATAGTTGGCATAACAGAACTGCCGATAAATATTATTATAAAAAAGACAACTCTATTCATCTTCTCCAGATTCCAGTAAAGTATCATATTGCTTTACAACAACATAATTGCCCGCTCTGAATTGCCCCTTAATATGACCTATTTGATACTCACTAATACCAATAGACTTTAATACCGCACTACCCAGTTGCAAGCCTAATTCACAATCTTGAGGAATAATAGTATTAACACCAATATTATAAAGCTCTACTGAAATTTTTAAATCCTTCGCACGCACAACTACTTCTAGATTAAAGAAATTCGCTTGAATGACTTTAGCGATTTTTTTCACAGTAATTTCATTATTCATTGTAGTTACAATGGTTAAGGCTCTATCTGCTCCAAGCGCCTTTAAAGTGCTGGCTTGTGAAGCATCACCTTTAAACACCGGCAAGCCTTTTGAAACTTCTTCACGCACAAGATCATCATTTACGTCCAAGGCTATATAGTTTACCCCTTCTGCTGCCAAAACTTTAGCAATCATTTGTCCTACTTTACCAAAGCCAGCAATAATAACATGGTTTGCAAGGTCACGCGCGCCATACTCTATAATTTGATTAGGCGTTTTTCCTAGCCCTTTTTCAATTCTTTCTGAAAATTTCTGTCCCATAATTGCAAGTAATGGCGTCAGGGCCATAGAGCAAGTTACTACCAATAATAAAATATTAGACACACCCTCTTCTAGCACTCCAAACTCTTTGCCCAGGCCAAATAAAATAAAAGCAAATTCTCCACCCTGTGCTAGCAATAAACCTGCATGTACTGCTACACCTTTGTTAAACCCAAATATAATACAAAGACCTGTTATAATAAAAGCTTTTAAAACTATTAATGACACACAAAAAACAATAATAGTCGTTATTTCTGCATACATCTCCTTAACATCGATCTTCATCCCTACGCTCATAAAGAATAAGCCTAGCAACAAGCTCTTGAATGGATAAATACTTTCTTCAGCTTTACCACGAAAATCTGTCTCGGCCACAAGTACACCTGATGCAAAGGCACCAAGAGCTAGAGATAATCCAAAATGCTCCGTTCCCCAAGAAGCCGTTAATACAACCAACAAGGTCACCGCAATTGGAAGCTCACTACTTTCATTATGATCAGACGAAATAAAAGAAAATAGAGGTCTAAGTAATACACGACCTGATATAAATATCACTCCTAGGGCAAGAATAGCTTTTACAAGTGAATTTCCTAGAATATATGGCAAGGATTCAGCCACTGCATCCCCCCCTAAAAATGGAACGATAACTAATAATGGCACAACAACAAAATCTTGTAGAAGCAAGATCGCCAGTGCTATTCTACCGACCTGCATTGACTGACTCTTAGTTTCAGCAATCACCTGCATAACAATGGCAGTAGATGAAAGAGCCAAACCACCGGCAATAATAATTGCAGAATTGTGATTTCCAGTAGTTAGAATAACTGCTGCTGCAATAATAATGAATGTTATCATAACCTGCAATGTACCTAGTCCAAAAACATAACGGCGCATTGCCTTTAGCCTTTCAAAAGACAGTTCCAAGCCAATAGCAAATAATAAGAATACCACGCCCATTTCACCCAGAAAACTAGTCTGTTCATAGGTTACCACCTTAAAGCCATAATCACCAATTAATGCACCGGCAACAAGGTAACCTAATACTGGACTCAATTTAAAACGTTTGAAAATAGCAACCACAAAAACTGCAGTTGCAATTAACATAATAACAGTAACTAAAACGTGGCTTTCCATAACTTATCTATTTATTCTATCAATTCTTTTTTAGGCCCTTTCCTTCCATAGCTCTTCCAGCTTCATTTGCTCTCTTGCTTCTGGGTGAAACAAATGCACAATAACAATGCCCGCATCTATTAAAATCCAATCTGATCCCTGAAGACCTTCAACAAAGGCATTCCATTTTAAGTTATGTTTAAGCTCTAATGCTATAAATTCGCCTATAGCTCTGATATTATTTACCGACCTACCGCTTGCAAATATCATGTAATCTGCCAATGGCACTTCTCCTTGTATTTCCATACAATTAACATCCGTTGCATTCTTTTCTTCTAGGCATTTTAGTATAAAATCTTTTAATTCTTTTTTATTCATGGGTTCTAATTTTAGTTGAGGAAACTGTACATAAATTCTTTCTATGAATTATTATATTGTTTGTTTGATTTTTAGCAAGCTCTCCGTTAAGTTTTAACGAAAAAGCCGAGCTACTTACCAACCTATTATCAACTGGCCGATCAAAGATAATTATATCACACAATTTAGGTAAATCTTTGTAACGATACCACTTCTTAAAGTTGGACAAATTATCAACGCCCATTAGCCAGGAAAATTTAACAGTTGGAAAGCGCTGAATAAGAGACTTCAATGAATCATAACTATAATATGTGCCTAAATCATGCTCAGCTGATGACACTATAATTCTGGGATGCTGGGAAATTTCAACTGCCTGCTTAGACCTTGTAAAAATATTCTTTTCATTAGTTGACTTTAATGGATTTTGATTAGCAACTAACCAAATAATATAATCAAACTTATGAAATTTTAATGCCTGTATTGATATACCTAAATGCCCAGAATGAGCCGGGTTAAAGGTACCTCCTAGCACGCCGATACGCAAATTAGTATTACGCATGAAATTCAGTGCTTGTAAATTTGCGATATTATGCGTAAATTTCATGATCAAATATATTTTATGGATAATTAATATGGCTATAGCAGAATCGAAACTTCTAGATATTTTACAACAAAATTTCCCTAAAGCAAAAATAATTCTTCAAGACACAGCTGGAGATCAAGATCATTACTCTTTAGAAATAACATGCGAATCCTTTCAGGGGCTCCCTCTAATCAAGCAGCATAAATTAGTAAAGAATGCATTATCTGAAGTTTTAAAAAAAGAGCTGCATGCAATTACAATCAAAACAATTAGCGAAACATCCAATTAAAGCTAGAAGTTATTAGCGTTTTTTGTATTTTAAATTCACTAATTTAACTTGGCAATTAACGCTACATTTATTAGGCATAGGTGCTTTTGCTCTTGATCCATGTTTTTTCTCTAACCCCAAAGTCTGTAATAATTTTTTAGACTCAGAGTGTAAATATTGCACCCTTACTTTGGCCGTCCCTTTTTCTTTCATGCCCAGTATAGTTGCAGCACGTTCAGATAAATCAATCTCCCTATTATTCGCATATGGACCACGATCATTAACTAGAACAATAATAGACCTGTTATTTTCTAGATTTTTTACCTTAACCAGAGATGGAAGCTGCAGGGTGCGATGAGCTGCAGTAAGTAGGTTTTTATTAAATAGATCACCATTAGCCGTCGTGTTACCATGAAATCCATAACGGTCGCCGTACCAAGACGCCACTCCTGTTTTAGTATACCTGGTAACTTCTTTTGGCTTATAGGTTTGGTTCTTGATTTTATATTTTTCTCCTACCTTATAATGCCCTTTATAATGCATATTACGAGGATCTTCTTTTGAAAGCTTTTTATACACTCTCTTTGCGTTATACTCGGGACCTTGTTGACACGCACTCAACGCCAAAAATATCGCTATAAATAATGCTTTATTTTGAATTTTACCAATCATCTCCTATACCTTGGTCAAGATTCAAATCATCTATATCTTGATCAATCAATAAATCATCAGAATTATTTTTATTGGTAGAATCAGCAGGCTTAGATTTAACTTTTTCTTCCACTCTTTCCACTTTAGCGTGACTTATAACTTCTTCAACTCCTCGAATATTAGAGGCAATATCAGCCACTACTTTTAATTCTTCTTCAGAGCGAGCTATCCCAAACAAGTACACCACATTATTCATGGTGATTACTGTGTAATTTACAAACTTAACATCGCGGTTCAAAAATGTTTTGGATTTGATTTGGCTTGTGATCAAAGTGTCTTTTGTATATTGCATTAAATTAAATTTGTTACTATTTTTGTCCTGCTTTAACTCATTAATGACCTCAGTAACGCCTTCTTTGCTCCAACATATTTCAACTACCTTAATTACATCTTCCTCTTTATCTACTGTCCCAGTTAATAAAACACGCCCTTGAATTACTTCTATTTTAATTTTGGTGTATAATTTCTTAAACCCTTGTTTCATCAAAGATCCCTTAATAGAAGTTGCAATCCTTATATCACTCATCGCATCTCTAGCTGAGCGGTCTTTGGCAAGCTCCATAACTGTTCCGGCAGTTCCAGCGAACATAGCTTCCAGACACCCAGACAGCATGAATAATGCGCAAATTATCGGTACTACTTTAATATATTTTTTCTTTAACATAAGATTGATACAACTATAAATAAGATTGATACATGGAATATCTAATTTTCCAAATTTTACAGTACTTATTATACAGGGTAATTTCTCTCGGCGCAATTACTAATCATCTTGATACCGTGTTAGCTATGTTGCTTTGAATTTATTGATAATAAATAAATCAAAGAGCTTAATTTACAAAACACAACCTTGATAGATCAAACTAAAAGTGCTTGATATTGTCCTACATCAAAGTCAATTATGATTCCCTAAGTTGTTTAAAAAAGTCTGTCATGATTTTTTCAGACGATTCTTTCTGTATATCTGGATATATTTCGGGCCTATGTTGGCATGAACTAGAAGCAAAGAACCTGACTCCATTTTCAACTGCCCCTTGCTTTACATCAGAAGCTCCATAATAAACACGCCCCAGCCTAGCATTTGAAATTGCACTAGCGCACATAGTGCAAGGTTCTAGAGTTATATAAATATCATAATCACTAAGATTTTTATTGTTAGTTTTTTTACATGCATCGTTTATTGCAATAATTTCTGCGTGTAAGTTTGCATTTTTTCCTTTCTGCATCATGTTATGAGAACTAGATACTATCTCTCTAGTCGAACGGTTAATGATCACACAACCCACTGGAACTTCACCTTCTAAACTAGCCATTTTGGCTTCATCTAGAGCTAAAATCATTGCGTAATCATCAAACTTTACTATCTTTGAGGTCATTTTGCTCTAACTCTATACCTTCAGGGTCTTGATGGATTATAATTTCTGCATCAGGAAACTTTTCCATTAGTTTATCTGCTATTTTATCGGAAATAACGTGAGCTTCAATAAGAGATAAATTGCCATCCAATTCTAAATGGAATTGAATAAATGTCTTATTTGCGGCGGAGCGAGTTTTAAATTCATGCACTCCCTTTGCCTCATGAAATGTACTTATTATTTTTAGAATTTTGGCTCTTTCCTTGTTATCAAATTCTTCATCTGCAAGGTTATGTATTGCCTCTCTAAATAATGTATAAGATGCCTTCATAATATATAATGCTATAGCAACGCCAGTGATGGCATCTATATACCAAAATCTTGAACTTAAATATAAGGATGCAACAACCGCTATATTACTTAAAAAATCAGAAAAATAATGCAATTTGTCTGCTTCTATTATTTTAGAACCCGTATGCTTGACTACATAGCTTTGATACATCACCAAAATAAATGTTAGCAAAATACATAAATACATTGTATTTGCTCCTAGCTCAGGATTACCAGGAGCTTCTTGCAGATACAATGAGCGCCCCGAATATGATAGTATAAATACACCTGATGCAAAAAAGAATATAGACTGCGAAAAAATAGCAAGGTCTTGAAACTTATCATGCCCAAACCTGTGATTATCATCAGGGGGTTTTAAAGCAACCCTAATAACCAATAGATTAATAACCGAAGACGTAATATCTAAAGCAGAATCGACCAAGGAAGCTAGGATAGAATTAGAATATGTTGCTGACCAAGCATAAAACTTAACAAACATAATGACTATAGCGACAATAACCGAGGCGTATGATGCTGATTTGATTAAATTATTATCTTTTAATTTTAGCATCAATATTATTTATTAGTTTGCAATATTGCTTTTTATCAATTATTATTTTAGAGTCTAAAGACTGAATGTCAATGAATTAGGATAATATTATCATGAAAAAGATACTAAAGCTATCAATGGCTATTGTTGTAGTCCTATCTATACAAGGGTGTCAAAACATGAATAAACAAGGAGGCGGTACTCTTATCTGCGGATTAGCTGGAGGACTTCTTGGGTCACAATTTGGCAAAGGTAGTGGTCAACTACTTGCTACTGGCGTTGGCGCAATAGCTGGTGCTTTGGTGGGCAACAGTATAGGGTCCTCTATGGACGAACAGGATAAAATACTGGCAGAAAAAAATGCCCATAAAGCCTTGGAATATTCTCACTCAGGTAATCGTGTCGAATGGAAAAATCCGGATAATGGTAATTATGGATCTGTTACCCCAACTAAAACATTTAAGAAAGAAAGTCGCTATTGTAGAGAATATATACAAGAAGTTACTATAGGCGGTGAAAAAAGTAAGGCCTATGGTCAAGCCTGCAGAAAACCCGATGGACAGTGGGAAATAATCTAGTTTATTTTCCTAAACGATTGACCCCTGTTTTTCTCAGAAAATAATACTCAATTCAAAAGACCTTTATGGATACATTAGTAGAATTTAAGTCCTTGTCAAAAAGCTTTGGCAACAAATTGCTTGTGGATAATGTGAGCTTCAAGCTTAAAAAAGGAGAGATCACTACCTTAATTGGGCAGAATGGCGCCGGAAAAACAACTCTAGCAAAAATTATTTTAAAACTTGAAAACTACAATAAAGGTCAATTAATTATTCGTAAAAACTTACGAATTGGCTACGTTCCTCAAAAATTAGATTTCGGTTTCAGCATGCCTCTGACCTCAAAGGGACTACTAGACATTTTATCTCCAAATGGAAACAACGATGATGTCATAGATTTACATGATTTTATACATTATGACAAAATTAAAAATACTGATATTTCTGAAATCTCAGGCGGAGAACTCCAAAAATTAATGCTTGCTGGAACATTGATGAATAAACCTGACTTGTTAATACTAGACGAGCCCACTCAGTTTTTGGATGTTACTAGCCAGCAAGAATTTTATCGCCTTCTTGCAAAACTCAGAGATTCACTAAACCTTACAACATTCATGATCTCTCATGACTTATTTACTGTAATGAAAAACTCTGATCAGGTGATTTGTCTCAATGGCCATGTATGCTGCAGCGGCAAACCTACTGACATTAATCAAGATATTGGCTTCACAAATGCATTATCTGAAATTGGTGTTTACATTCACAAGCATAACCACGAACATATACATTAATTATGATAATAATATTTGCAATATCGACCTTAATCGGCCTTATTTTTGCCCCTCTGGGGTGTTTTGTTTTGTGGAAGCGCTATGTTTATTTTGGTGATGGCCTTGCCCACGCTAGCATGCTAGCTGCGGTCATTAGTGTGATCCTAGGCGTGCCTATTTTTTATGCCGGGATTATCAACACCTTATTATTTGCTCTGATTGTCTTCAAACTTAAAGGAAAATCTGGAAATAATGCAGCGATTGGTCTTACTTCTAGTGTCATGATCTCGTTTGCACTCGTCTTGTCTTATATTTTTCCATATTATTTCAATTTCACTAGGCTATTATTTGGCGATATAATTGCTACTAATGCAACAGATGCCATGAATTTATGCATTATTTTAGCCGCCATTGTTATGTTTTTTACATATAATTATCGTAATTTATTACTTGTGATTTTAAGTAAAGATGTTGCTACCACGCGGGGCGTAAATGTTAAATTACTAGATTTTATGTTTTTATCAATATTATCATTTTCCGTGTTGATAACCATCAAAATAGTTGGAGCTCTTCTGGTTACTAGCATCATACTAGTTCCAGCCATGATCGCTCGATTAATGTCCAGCTCTCCATTAAGAATGATTGCGCTATCTACCTTTATGGCTCAATTAATGAACGTAGTTGGCATCTCATTGTCATTCTATTTGGATCTACCACTTGCCCCTATCATTATATTATCGGGCGGAATTCTGTATGCAATATGTGCTGTAGTTCAGTATTGCAGAGCCCTTAAGTAAATAAACTTTGAATTAAGCTATAGTAATTAAGTTGGATTTAGGTAAACACAGTGCGCCCATAAAAAAATAGGTCTGCTTTAGTATTCACATACTTAAGCAGACCTATTCTCTTAAATGATGTAGATGATATTAGTCACTCATTTCTGCATCGCGTATTGATGCTTGTTTCTTAGCCATATCCATATGAAAACCTGTACCTGCTGGTATCAATCTACCTACAATTACGTTTTCTTTCAGTCCTTTTAGATAGTCAACCTTACCAGCAACTGCTGATTCAGTTAGTACTTTTGTAGTTTCCTGGAACGAAGCCGCTGAAATAAATGAGTTGGTTTGCAACGAAGCTTTTGTAATACCTTGCAGTACTAAATCATATTGCGCAGGCTTACCACCTTCCTTAACAGCTTTTTCGTTAATCGCAGTTAAAGCTTTCACATCAACAATCTCACCTGGTAATAGAGTTGTATCTCCAGAATCAGTGATTTCAACTTTTTGAAGCATTTGGCGAATAACAACTTCAATATGTTTATCATCGATTTTCACGCCTTGTAATCTATAAACAGCCTGAATTTCTGATACCATATAGTTCGCAAGAGCCTCAACACCCATAACCTTCAAGATGTCCTGTAGCACAGGGTTTCCATCAATTATCATATCTCCACGCTTAACGAAGTCACCTTCATTGATCACCACGTGCTTGCCTTTTGGTAACATGTATTCGATTGGCTCAGCACCATCAGTTGGGTGTAATATAACCCTTCTTTTTGATTTGTAATCTTTACCAAATTCAATTCTACCATCAACTTCAGCTATAACAGCGTGATCTTTAGGACGTCTGACCTCAACAAGCTCAGCTACCCTCGGTAGACCACCAGTAATATCTCTAGTTTTTGTAGATTCACGAGGAATACGAGCCAAAATATCACCAGCTGCAACTAGAGCTCCATCTTCAACACTCAAAACAGCGCCAATTGGCAAGTAGTGTTTTGCTTCTAGACCGGTTGATAACTCAACCATTTTACCCTTATCGTCTAGCAATTGAATGCGCGGACGCAAATCTGCTCCTTTTGAATATTGCTTAGATTCAATAATAACTTTACTTGAGATACCTGTATTATCATCTACAACATTTCTAAGTGATAGACCTTCTAGCATATCCTTAAAGACTACTTTACCAGATTTTTCTGTAATAATTGGCAATTTATGCGGATCCCATTCTGCAATCTTTTGGCCTTTTTCTACTTTATAGCCATCATCAACCATTAGTCTTGCACCATAAGGAATCTTATATCTTGCACGCTCATTGCCTTTTTCATCAACAAGCAGAACTTCACAAGAGCGACTCATTACAATTTGCATTCCTTCTGAATTAACAACTAAATTACGTCCAAGTATTTTAACCTTTGCATCATAGAATGCCTCAACAGCAGAAGCTTCTGTTCCCTTTGTTGCAGCTCCACCAATGTGGAACGTTCTCATAGTCAACTGAGTACCCGGTTCACCAATACTTTGTGCAGCAATAACACCAACTGCCTCACCTTTTGAAACTAATTTACCAGCCGCAAGATCACGTCCATAACATAGAGCACAAATACCAAGCTTAGTTTCACAAGTTAGCACTGATCTTATTTTAATTAGATCTAAACCAGAAGCTTCTATTTTTTCTAGTTTTTCTTCATCAATCAGTACACCAGCAGATACTATTAACTCACCAGTTAATGGGTGATATGTATCGATTGCTACCGTTCTACCTAATATTTGATCAGCAAGTGAAACAACTACCTCACCACCATCAATAATAGTTTTTGCTTCAATTCCGTTTGTAGTGCCACAATCATCTGCAGTGATAATACAATCCTGAGCAACGTCAACCAACCTTCTAGTCAAGTAACCAGAGTTAGCTGTCTTAAGTGCAGTATCAGCAAGTCCTTTACGCGCACCGTGCGTCGAGTTGAAATATTCACGTACCGTCAAACCTTCCTTAAAGTTTGATTTAATAGGAGTTTCAATAATTTCACCAGAAGGCTTAGTCATCAAACCACGCATACCAGCAAGCTGTTTAATCTGAGCTGCAGAACCCCTTGCTCCAGAAACTGCCATCATGTGGATCGAGTTTAGCTTCTCTTGATTTGTTTTAGTGCTGTCTTCTTCACATATAGCGATTTGTTCCATCATTTGTGATGCAACTTTATCTGTACATGCTGTCCAGGCATCAATTACCTTGTTAAACTTTTCACCATAAGTAATCAGGCCTTCAAGATATTGGTGCTCAAACTCATTAACTAACTCAGTAGTTTCTTGAATGAAACCGGCCTTGTTCGAAGGAATAACCATGTCATCCATACCAAACGAAATACCTGATTGGCAAGCATGCTTAAAGCCTAATTCCATCAATTTATCTGCAAAAATCACTGTAGCTTTTTGCCCACAATAACGATAGACAGTATCAATAGCGTTAGAAATGCTTTTTTTATTCATCTCCATATTTAGTAATTTAAAGTCTAAATTACTACTTTCTGGAAGTAAGCGACCTAAAATAACTCTACCAGGCGTTGTATCGACCAATGTTTCTGCGAACTGGCCATCAACATTTAGCATTTTAGTACGATACTTTATTTTACTGTGAATAGTTACAACCTTTTCAAATAAGGCAAACTCTAATTCATTAAAGTCAGCAAAGACCATATCTTGCCCTGGTTCATTATCTAAAGATAGTGTTAAGTAGTGCAAACCAAGTACAATATCCTTATCTGCTGAAATAATCGGCTTACCATTCGCTGGACTTAAGATGTTATTAGTAGACATCATAAGTACTCTAGCTTCCAACTGAGCTTCAATCGAAAGTGGCACGTGTACAGACATAGTGTCACCATCAAAGTCAGCGTTAAAGGCTGCACAAACAAGTGGGTGTAGCTGTATTGCCTTACCTTCAATTAACAATGGTTCAAAAGCTTGTATACCAAGACGGTGAAGAGTTGGAGCTCTATTTAGAAGCACAGGATGTTCTCTGATAACCTCTTCTAAAATATCCCAAACTTCAGTTTTTTCAGCTTCAACAATTTTCTTAGCTGCTTTAATTGTAGTGGCAATACCATATAATTCTAGCTTTGAATAAACGAACGGCTTAAATAATTCTAGAGCCATTTTCTTTGGAAGACCACATTGATGAAGTTTCATCTCTGGACCCACAACAATTACTGAACGACCAGAATAATCCACCCTTTTCCCTAGAAGGTTTTGACGGAAACGACCCTGCTTACCTTTCAGCATATCACTCAAAGATTTGAATGGTCTTTTATTTGCATTTTTAACAACTTTACCGCGACGTCCATTATCAAATAATGCATCAACAGACTCCTGTAACATACGTTTTTCATTACGTATGATAATATCTGGAGCCTTCAGCTCTAGCAATCTTCTTAGGCGATTATTTCTGTTAATTACTCTTCTATATAGTTCATTCAAGTCAGAAGTAGCAAATCTACCTCCATCTAGCATAACCAAAGGTCTGATTTCTGGTGGAATGATAGGCAATACATTCATCACCATCCATTCTGGCTTATTTCCAGAATCGATAAAATCCTCAATTAACTTAAGTCTTTTGACTAGTTTTTTCTTTTTAGTTTCAGATGATGTTTCTAAAAGATCAACTTTTAACTGCGCTCTTAATTCTGGAAGATCCAATTCTGCAAGTAAACGTTGTACAACTTCAGCACCAATCATGGCTACAAAGCTATCTTCACCATATTCATCTTGAGCTTTTAAGTAACCATCTTCTGATAATAAATCACCTTTTTGTAGCGCAGACAAACCTGGCTCTACCACTACATAACTTTCAAAATACAAGACTTTCTCTAGATCTTTCATAGTAATATCTAGAAGAGTACTAATTCTAGATGGCAATGATTTTAAGAACCAAATATGTGCTACTGGAGCAGCTAGCTCTACGTGCCCCATGCGTTCACGACGCACACGAGATGTTGTAACTTCAACGCCACATTTTTCGCAAGTAACACCTCTATATTTCATACGCTTATACTTACCGCATAAACATTCAAAATCCTTTACAGGACCAAAAATTTTAGCACAAAAAAGACCATCTTTTTCTGGCTTAAATGTTCTATAATTAATTGTCTCAGGTTTTGCAACCTCACCAAAAGACCAAGAACGTATTTGTTCAGGGCTAGCAATATTAATTTTAATTTGATCAAATTGTTGAGTGCTGCTCAATTGACTGTAAAAATTGATCTGTGACATATGAATTTTTCCTCAAACTATAGTCTAAATAGGCACGCCTTGGCCTTGTTATTTAAAATTTCCCGGTAATAACATTAAAAAAGACCTAGGCAAAGCTAGGCCTTTTTTATTTTATTTTGAGCCTTCTTCTAGCTGAACATTCAAACATAATGATCTTAATTCTTTAATCATCACGTTAAATGATTCTGGCAATCCTGACTCGAAGTTACTTCCACCTTTTACGATATTTTCGTAAATTTTGATTCTACCTGCCACGTCATCAGACTTCACAGTTAGCAACTCTTGTAGAGTAAATGCTGCACCATATGCTTCAAGTGCCCACACTTCCATCTCTCCAAATCTTTGACCACCAAAGTGTGACTTACCACCAAGTGGCTGCTGAGTCACCAAGCTATATGGACCAATAGAACGCGCGTGAATCTTGTTATCTACAAGGTGATGCAATTTCAAGATATATTTATACCCAACCGTAATACTACGATCAAAATACTCTCCTGTTCTACCGTCTATAACTTTTGTTTGTCCCGAAGAAGATTGACCAGCAAGTTCTAGCATTGATTTTACTCCTGCTACTCTTGCGCCATCAAACACTGGCGTAGAAAAATATACGCCATCTTTCAGGGTTCCACAAAACTCAATAAAGTCTTCTTTGTTTAGGTCTTTGACCTGTTTTGCTACATCGCTTCCAGCATAAATTTTACAGACAAAATCCTTTATAGAATCTATCTCTATATCATCTTTGCTATATTTCTCTAGCATGTTGCCAACGTTTTTACCCAAATTCTTTGCCGCCCAACCTAAGTGAGTTTCAAGAATCTGACCCACGTTCATACGAGACGGAAGACCAAGCGGATTCAATACAACATCGATAACAGTACCATCTTCTAAAAATGGCATATCTTCTTCTGGCATAATGCGAGAAATAACACCTTTGTTACCGTGACGACCAGCCATTTTATCACCTGGTTGCAGCTTATGCTTTGTAGCTATAAACACTTTCACCACTTTCAAAGCGCCTTGTGGTAAATCATCACCACTTTGTAACTTAGCAACCTTACTTGTAAAACGCTTATTTAACTCGTCTTTTTTCTCGTCATATTGCTGTTTAACCTGCTCGATTTCACTCATTGCAGCATTATCTTCAACAGTAAGATGCCAGTATTGGCCTTTGGATAAACTTTCTAATAACTTAGCATCAATAGTTTGTCCTGCTTTCACAGATTTAGGCCCACTAACAATTACTTGACCTTCAAGAATTTTATGCATGCGCATAAACACGAAATGGTCAATAATTTGGACTTCATCGTCCCTATCCTTAGCTAGTTTCTCAACTTGTTGTTTTTCAATAGCTATAGCACGCTCATCTTTTTCCACGCCTCTACGTGAAAGAACACGAACTTCAACAACTGTACCTGAAGCGCTAGGTGGAACGTAAAGCGAAGAATCTCTTACATCAGAAGCTTTTTCACCAAAAATAGCTCTAAGAAGTTTTTCTTCCGGAGTCATTGGTGATTCACTTTTTGGAGTAACTTTACCAACTAAAATATCACCTGGCTTGACTTCTGCTCCAACATGAACAATACCGACTTCATCCAAATTACGAAGAGCTTCTTCGCTAACATTTGGCATATCACGCGTAATTTCTTCTGGCCCAAGTCTTGTATCTCTTGCTACAACCTCAAATTCCTCGATATGTATAGATGTAAACACATCATCTTTTACGATTCTTTCTGAAATCAAGATTGAATCCTCAAAGTTATAACCTCTCCATGGGATAAAGGCTACTAGCATATTACGTCCCAAAGCAATTTCACCTTGATCCATTGCTGGACCATCTGCTATCACTTCACCTTGTTCAATTTTTTGACCAACATGCACTAATGGCTGTTGATTAATACAAGTATTGTGATTTGACTTTTGATATTTCATCAAATTATAAATATCAACTTCAGGGGCGCCATTCTTTTTACGATCTGATGTCTGTACCACAATTCTTTCAGCATCAACTTCAATAATTACTCCACTATGCATGGCAACAATCGCTGCACCAGAATCTTTAGCTACTACAGCTTCAATACCTGTTCCAACAAGTGGTGCGTCGCTAGTAATTAGTGGCACTGCTTGACGTTGCATATTCGAACCCATAAGAGCACGGTTAGCATCATCGTTTTCTAAGAAAGGAATCAAAGATGCTGCTATTGACACAACTTGCATTGGCGTAACGTCAATAAACTCAACTTCTGAAGGTGGAACAGAAATAAAATCACCCGTCTGGTAACGACAGTTAACTATTTCCGCTATTATTCTTCCCTTCTCGTCAATAGCCATATCGGCCTGAGCAATTTTAAATTTACCTTCATCAATAGCTGATAGATAAACTACTTCATCAGTAACAATACCGCCTACAACTCTACGATAAGGACTTTCAATAAAGCCATATTTATTCACTCTTGCATATGTAGCAAGTGAATTAATAAGACCAATATTTTGCCCCTCTGGAGTTTCAATCGGACAAATACGACCATAATGCGTTGGATGCACATCACGTACTTCAAATCCAACTCTATCTCTGCTCACCCCTCCTGGGCCAAGAGCTGATAGCCTTCTTTTGTGAGTAATCTCAGCAAGTGGATTTGTTTGATCCATAAATTGAGATAACTGCGATGTACTAAAGAACTCTTTTACAGCTGATACAAGAACTTTTGAATTAACCAAGTCATTTGGCATCACAGTGTCAATATCAACGACTCCCATACGCTCAAGAATTGATTTTTCCATGCGTACAAGGCCAACTCTAAACTGATTCTCAACTAATTCACCAACAGAACGCACTCTTCTGTTACCTAGGTGATCAATATCATCTATTGATCCTTTTCCATCTTTTAAATCAACAAGAACCTTAACGATAGCTTGTATATCGTCCTTTGTTAAACAAGTGTTTTCTTCTGGAACAGTTAGATCCAAGCGAGAATTAAGCTTTATTCTACCAACTTCTGATAAATCATATCTAGCTTCATCAAAAAACAGGCTATTAAATAATGCCTGACCAGCCTCAACCGTTGCAGGCTCACCAGGACGCAATACTCTAAATATATCTATAAGAGCTGAATCTTGGTCTTGGTTCTTATCTATAACCATTGTATTTCTAATGTAAGCATCGCTGCCTGCAGCAACTTTTAGCATAGAAATATTTTTAATACCGGCTGTCATCAGGCCTTTTAGAATATCATCTGTAAGTTGATCACCCTGCTGAGCTAGAACTTCGCCACTTTTTGTGTCTACTATATTTTTAGCAAGATAACCACCTAGAAGATCTTCACCTTGAATCAACACCTTTTTAAGACCATTTTCAACGAATTTTTTCGCTAATCTTGGAGTTATCTTTTGTCCAGCTTTTAAAAGAACTTCATTATTATCTGCATTAATTAAATCAGATAGCAATGTGTTAACTACAACACTTGATAAATCAAATTCTGTAACCCAACCCTTTTTACTAAACTCATAAGATTCTAAATCATAATAAGATTCTAAAATCTCTGATGAAGTCATACCAACTGCTCTTAACAAAGTAGTAACTGGTAATTTTCTTTTACGATCTATTCTTATGTATAAGATATCTTTTGCATCAAATTCTACATCTAACCACGAACCTCTATAAGGAATTATACGTGCAGAATATAGGAATTTACCTGAAGAGTGGCTTTTGCCTTCGTCATGGTAAAAGAATCCACCTGGGGATCTATGCATTTGAGAAACAATAACTCTCTCTGTACCATTAATGACAAAAGTACCATTTTTAGTCATAAATGGTATGTCACCCATATAGACTTCTTGCTCTTTAATGCCACGGATATCTCTTGCTCCCGTAGTTTCATCGATATCCCAAACACTCAAACGCAAAGTTACTTTTAGACTCGCTACAAAGCTTAATCCGCGCTGGATACACTCTTCAACGTCATATTTTGGTTGATCGAAACTATACTTTACGAACTCTAATGTCGAGGTATTAGACGGGTCTTGAATAGGAAAAATTGAGGCAAGCACTGATTGCAACCCCTTGTTTTTTCTCTCTTGATCCGACAAACCTAGCTGCATAAAGCTATTTTCGTAAGAGTTTTTTTGAATTTCAATTAAATTTGGAATTGATGCTACTAACTTAATTGCACCGAAGTTTTTTCTAATTCTCTTACTAGTTTGTAAGGACTGAGGCATAAGATCTCCAGATATTTCTACATTCAATAGGACAAAGTAAATAGCACCAATTGAATAATGTTGACTATAAAGAACAAAACATTTTTATATATATTAAGACTATAAAATACTTAAGAGAGCTTTGTGCAATTAAACGTCATCATGAATGACCTAAAGCAAATAACAAATCTTCTTTAATCTTCACAATTAAATAGCTTACCTATTTAGCTGCGAAAACTACGCATTGCCCAAGACCCTATTTATAGAATCCTGGACAAAAACGTAACTAACAAGATTACTCTCTTGAGTATTAAGTCTATATGCTAACAAGGGGAATAAATTACACCCTTGACGGCAATTTACTTAACTTCTACTGTAGCACCTGCAGCTTCAAGCTTAGATTTTACATCATCAGCATCAGATTTTGAAATGCCTTGCTTTACATAAGAAGGAGCGCCATCTACTAGATCCTTAGCTTCTTTCAAGCCAAGACCAGTAATTGCTCTTACTGTTTTGATAACTTCAATTTTCTTATCACCAGCGCTTACTAAATTCACATCGAATTCAGTTTGCTCTTCAGCTGCAGCACCTGCTGCAGCTGGAGCTGCCATTGCTGCTACAGGAGCAGCCGCAGACACTCCCCATTTTTCTTCAAGAAGCTTCGAAAGATCAGCTGCTTCCATTACCGTTAGTGAAGATAAATCTTCTGCAATTTTTGTTATATCTGCCATAATTGTTTCCTCTTTGACTTTAATTATTATTAATTTTTATCTGCATAAGCTTGTATTACTCTAGCTAATGCACCGGCTGGAGCTTGTACCACTCTAGCAAGATTTGCAGCTGGAGCTTGCAATATACCAACAATTTTACCTCTAAGCGCATCAAGTGATGGCAATTTAGCAAGTTGTTGTACAGCACTCACATCCAGAACTTGATCATTTACTACACCACCGATAATTTTTAGATTATCATTGGTTTTCGCAAATTCCACTACTCCCTTAGCAGCGGCAACTGGATCTTCTGAATATGCTATCGCAGTTGGGCCTGAAAAAACTTCAGAATCACCAACTAGCCCAGCATTAGAAGCCGCTATTTTTGAAAGTGTATTTTTAACTACCTTAAAAGATGCGCCATTCGCTCTTAGTTCACGACGCAATTTTGTAACCTCTGCAACAGTGAGGCCATGGTAGTGTGTTACAATTACAGAATTTGAGGTTTTATAAATATCCTCTAATTCCGTTACAAAACTTTTTTTATCAGATCTTAACACTGTTACTTCTCCAAATATTACTATTGTGCAATTGTTGACAAATCAACCCTAAGAGATGGACCCATCGTAGACGACAAATGCACTCTTTTTAAATAAGTACCCTTGCTTGCTGATGGCTTTGCTTTTATCACAGAATCCAAAAACACTTGTGTGTTCTTAAGCAGATCTTCGTCTGTAAATGAAATTTTACCAACTCCAGCATGAATAATACCAGCCTTCTCAACCCTATACTCAACCTGACCACCTTTAGCGTTCTTGATAGCAGTTGTAATGTCAGTTGTTACAGTCCCTAACTTTGGATTAGGCATAAGACCCTTTGGCCCTAAAACTCTAGCAACCTGACCAATAACGCCCATCATATCTGGAGTCGCTATACATACATCAAAGTCAATTTTTCCAGACTTAATATCTTCAATAATAGCTTCCGCACCAACTAAGTCAGCACCAGCAGCACTAGCTTCTGCAATTTTATCTTCTTTACAAATCACAGCAACTCTTACATCTTTACCAGTTCCTGCCGGGAGAGAAACCATGCCTCTCACCATCTGATCTGAATGCTTAGGATCAACACCAAGATTAATAGCCACATCAAGAGTGCCATCAAAATTAATGAAGCTACTTTTCTTAATCAAAGAAATTGCTTCTTGCAAAGAATACTCCTTACTTTTATCAACTTCTTTTTTTATCGCCTCTAGTTTTTTACCCATAATAATTCTATATCTAAATTACTTATTTTATTATCTAATCTTTTACTACTTCAATACCCATAGATTCAGCTGAACCAGCTATAATCTTAATCGCAGCATCTAGATCGTTTGCATTTAAGTCTTCCATCTTGATTTTTGCAATTTCTGCACAATCAGCCATAGTTACTTTACCAATGTACGGCTCTTTCTTTGTAGCTCTTGCACCTTTTGGAACTTTAGCAAACTTTTTCAAGTAAAAAGAGGCAGGCGGTGTTTTAGTAATGAAAGTAAAACTCTTATCAACATAAACCGTTATTACAACCGGTACTGGAGTTCCAGGTTCGAATGAGCTTGTTGAAGCATTAAAAGCCTTACAAAACTCCATAATATTCACACCTTTTTGACCAAGAGCTGGACCCACAGGAGGCGCAGGATTAGCCTTCCCAGCTTGTATTGTTAATTTAATATAACCACTTATTTTCTTTGCCATCTGACTATTTTACCTTCAAATTTATCAATTACTTTAATTCTTTTTTACTTGAGTAAAGCTCAACTCAATTGGAGTAGCTTTACCAAATATAGACACAGATATTTTCATCTTCTGCGCCTCTGCATCCACTTCCTCAACAATACCAGAGAAACTATCAAACGGACCATCAATAACTTGCACCTTATCGCCAGCACTATATAGACTTGATGCACTAACGTTTTTAGATTCAACCTCTATCTGGCTAAATATTTTCTGAACTTCAGACTCTGCCAGTGACTGCGGCGCAGTCTTACTGCCTAAAAATCCTGTGGTTTTTGGAACCGATTTTACTAAATGCCAAGACTCATCAGTCATATTCATTTTAATCAGCACATAACCAGGCATGAACTTCTTCTCAGTAACAACCTTTTTACCACGCTTGATTTCCGGAACTTCTATAACCGGAACTACGATTTCCTCAAAATATTCAGACATTTTTTTCTTAACTATCTGATCTTCTAGCATTCTCTTGACTCCTTTTTCAGAACCAGAAACTGTATGTAAAATATACCACTTGGCCATAATTTTCTTTAGCTTTTTTATTTACCAATATTCAACAAAAAACTTATCAAGTTATGTATACCGTAATCAAGAATCAGACTCACTATACTAAACAAAAAAACTGCAATAAGCACAACAAACGCAGAAGTCATCAATTCTTTTTTTTCTGGCCAAACAACTTTTTTTACTTCTTGCTTTACTTGATCAAAAAACTTGTACGCTTTTAATTTTTTTAACATTACTATCTCATTTTACAAGTATAAGTTGGCAGGAGCGACAGGCATCGAACCTGCAACCTCCGGTTTTGGAGACCGGCGCTCTACCAATTGAGCTACACTCCTATCATATTTTGGACATCAAAGCAAGCCATTTAACTTATACTGATAATGCCCGAATAATGCAAACTATTTCTTTATTAGAATTAGCCACCCTTTTTACTTAAAATTGTATCCACTACATGCTGAGGAACTTGCGCGTATTTAACAAACTCCATGCTATATTGCGCCCTACCTTGAGACATAGATCTTAAAGTGTTCACGTACCCAAACATCTCAGCAAGAGGAACATGCGCTGTAATCACCTGAGCATTACCTCTTGGATCCATACTCTGCACAGAACCTCTGCGAGAATTTAAATCACCGATAATATCACCCATGTAATCGTCTGGAGTAATCACCTCAACTTTCATCAACGGCTCTAACAACTTAGCACCAGCTTTAGGCATACCTTCTCTAAAAGCAGCTTTAGCTGCAATTTCAAATGCAAGAACACTTGAATCCACATCGTGGAAAGCACCATCAATTAAAGTAGCTTTAAAGTCAATCATAGGATAACCAGCTACAACACCTGTATCCATAATTTGCTTAATACCTTTTTCAACACCAGGAATATACTCCTTAGGAACAGAACCACCAACAATTTTACTTTCAAAAGCAAAACCTTCACCGGCTTCATTAGGTTCAAATATAATTTTTACCCTAGCAAATTGACCAGCACCACCTGATTGCTTTTTGTGGGTGTAATTCACTTCACTAGAAGATGTAATAGTTTCACGATAAGCAACCTCTGGAGCGCCAATATTAGCTTCGACCTTAAACTCTCTCTTCATTCTATCAACAAGAATTTCCAAGTGAAGCTCACCCATACCAGCAATATTTGTCTGTCCATTTTCACTACTACTAACTCTAAAGGATGGATCTTCAGAAGCTAATTTTGAAAGAGCTAGACTCATTTTTTCCTGATCAGCAGTAGTTTTAGGCTCGATTGCAAGCTGAATAACCGGCTCAGGGAACTCCATTCTTTCTAAAATAACAGTAGAATCCATAGCGGCTAGAGTGTCACCCGTAGTAGTTTGCTTCAAACCAGCAATAGCAACTATATCACCAGCTTTCGCTTCTTTGATATCTTCACGATCATTAGCATGCATAAGCAACATACGTCCTACACGCTCTTTCTCATTTTTTACTGTATTTAATATACTTGAGCCAGCCGACAAACGACCAGAATAAATTCTTACAAATGTCAAAGATCCAACAAATGGGTCAGTCATAACTTTAAATGCTAAAGCTGCAAACGGACCATCTTCTGAATTCGGAACCAATCTATCTTCACCAGTTTTTGAATCAACAGCCTTCATATCAGCTACATCAATCGGTGATGGCAAATAATCTATAACCGCATCAAGTAATGGCTGGACTCCTTTATTTTTAAAAGCAGTACCACACAAAATCGGCACAAAATGGTTAGTAATTGTTCCTTTTCTTATGCAAGCTTTTATTTCTGCTTCCGTAAGATCTTCACCGCCTAAATATTTTTCCATCAGCACATCGTCGACTTCAACCGCAGTCTCTAGTAGAGCCGCTCTATATTCAGCCGCTTTATCTTTCAAATCATCGGGTATATCTCCATAAGTGAACTCAGCACCCAAAGAACCATCCTTCCAAACGATAGATTGCATTCTAACCAAATCAACTACGCCAACAAACTCATCTTCTGTACCAATTGGTAACTGTATCACCAAAGGAGTCGCTCCCAAGCGATCCACAATCATGTCTACACATCTATAAAAATCAGCACCAGCTCTATCAAGCTTATTAATAAAACACATTCTTGGAACGTTATATTTATCAGCCTGACGCCATACAGTTTCTGATTGCGGCTCAACACCAGCAACACCATCAAAAACAGTCACCGCACCATCAAGAACTCTTAAAGATCTTTCTACTTCAATCGTAAAATCAACGTGACCCGGAGTATCAATAATATTAATTCTCTTGTCATTCCAAAAACAAGTAGTAGCAGCAGAGGTAATCGTAATTCCTCTTTCCTGCTCTTGCTCCATCCAATCCATAGTAGCACCGCCATCATGAACTTCACCAATATTATGAGACTTTCCTGTATAATATAAAATACGCTCAGTGGTAGTAGTTTTACCAGCGTCAATATGGGCACAGATACCAATATTACGAACTTCCGTTAATGCAAATTTTTTCTTAGACATAACAACCTCAACCCGCTCTTTGTGCAAAGTGAGCAAATGCCTTATTAGCTTCAGCCATCTTATGCGTATCTTCTCTTTTCTTGATAGCAACACCACGGCTATTAGCTGCGTCAAACAACTCTTCCGATAGTTTTTCAATCATACTACGACCAGAACGCTTTTGAGCCGCAGCAACTATCCAGCGAATAGCTAGAGCATTACCTCTTCTCTCATTAACAGGAGAAGGAACTTGGTAGTTTGCACCACCAACACGAACAGAAGTAACTTCTACGTATGGCTTAACATTGTTCATAGCTTCAGTAAAAGTTTTAAAAGGATCTGCACCATGTTTTTTTTCTACCCTATCAAGAGCGCCATAAACTAATTTTTCTGCGATGGATTTTTTCCCATCCAGCATTACATTATTAGTAAACTTGGCAAGCAAAATACTATTATATTTTGAATCCGGCTCTATAACTCTTTTTACAGCTGCATGACGACGTGACATTTTATACCTATAATTTTATATATTTGAATTTTTCAATTAACCCTTAGAAGAAGTACCGTAACGTGAACGACCTTGCTTACGCCCCTTAACACCTTGAGTATCAAGAGCACCACGCACGATATGGTATTTAACACCTGGAAGATCTGGAACTCTACCGCCTCTTACCAAGACAGCTGAGTGCTCCTGCAGATTATGTCCTTCACCAGGTATATAAGCATTCACATACTCGCCATTACTTAAACGAACCCTTGCTATTTTACGCAGAGCCGAGTTTGGCTTTTTAGGCGTTACAGTTTTCACAATAACACATACACCTTTCAAAAAAGGATTTGATTTTAGAGCTGGAGAATCGCTCTTGCTAATTTTTGACTTTCTACCGAATCGTACCAATTGATTGTTTGTTGGCATTTTTACCCTACTTGTTTTCCTAATATAATTACATAAACCCAAAAAGGTGCAAGTTTGACCTAAAAACCTTTCTGTATTTAATACAAAATTTTCAGAACTATACCCAACTTTTTTCTCCTTGGCAAGGCTTTTATGAAAAGAAACTTATAATACCAACATAACCCATCTTGGTTTTGACTATTTCTCTTATGTTGCGCACTTATCTATTTTGTTGTAAATTAGATTTTAAAATAAACAGCAATACGCAAAAACATGCTAGAAATATTCTATAACCCATTTGGTTGCAATACAGACCTTTTTGTACTACTTAATAACTATTTAAATATTGGCGTATTACCAAATATCTTGCAACTCATTTCAAGCGTCTTTTTTATATCTAATTTTGCCATGGGATACTGTGTTGCGTGTGCGTATTTTTACTACAAAGCTAAGAAATCAGACAATCCAGCGCTATATTTCGAACAAATTTATTACGAGATGATACGCATAGGAATCTGTTATGCATTATTTGGATTAGTTTTTGCCGCTCTAAAATTTTCTATTAACCTACCACGCCCTTTTTGCTCACTACCACCCCATTTATTCACAACTATAGCAGACACATCGCTTGAACGCTGCCTGTCTTCCTTCCCTAGCGCGCATACAGGCCTTAGCCTGCTTGTTGCATATTGCTTTTGGCCTTATATCAACAAACCTCTTAAAATCCTGACATACTTTACCGTGCTGGCCGTTGCATTATCGCGTATAGCTCTTGCCATGCACTACCCATCTGACATTATTTATAGCGCAATTATTACCATCTTTATAATAGCAGCCGCTAACTATATAAATAAAAAATGTCTCACTATCATCATAACTCCTGTGCAGAAAATTATATCAGGCTTGTTTTTTACTTAACACCATGTTATTTAGATTTACAAATAAATTGAAATATAACAGAGTATCAATCAATGCATAGAACAGCCTGGACCTCAAATGACAGTAGCCACCAAATACGCCCCGCCAAAATGCAAAGAATATCATCTGCTGAAGATAATTCTAGCACTTCTTACTCATCAGGGGCCGATGCATTCATAGGAGAATTTACAACACCACCGCTATCACAACCAAAACAGATATTTAGTAACTCAGGCAATACTCGGTATAAATTTTTAAGCTATGAAGATTATTCAAGAAGCCTCCATAATGACGAAGAGTTATTAATAGACCATATAACCAGAGAAGAAGGACTAACCTACAACTCACCTAGGGAACAAGCAATAGCCGAAGCAAACGGAAAAGCTTTAAGGATACTTGAATCTGCATGCTCTGAGAACAAAAACAACAGCCAAGGCAGATCACTCTCCACAACAACAGAATCGGACTACGACAACAGATGGGACAATTTCAAGGATGAAGCGTTACACCAAACACCCCATTCTTATAACCAATTCAGACCTACTGCCATTACAACACAACCAGGTAGTTATAATGAGTGGGACGAAGGAAGCCTATATTCAGGCACAGAGACTAGCAGCAGTTACGCTGAATATGACGTCAATCCCGCAGGAGAAAATCCCGCAGAAGAAATATTCGCAATGGATGATGTGTAAAAAATAGAGTTTTTACACCTTTGCTATTTTTGCTATGATTCTAAATCATAACTAAACCAATACCACTTAATCGTATTTATATAGGACAAAAAAATAGGAAGCCTCGTTGACCGAGACTTCCTATTTTAACCTACGATACTAATTATTAGTTAAAGTACTTACGCTCTGATGCACCGTCTTTAGGAGCAGCGTCTTCTTTTTTGCTTTTCCATTTTTTTGCACCTTCACGTTTTTCAGGTTTCGCTTTAACCCCTGTGTTTTTCACAGGATCTTTAGCAACTTCCTTTACTACGTCCTTTTTAACCACCTCTTTCTCTTCTTTTTGAGAAGATGGCTTTGGCGTAGCACTATCTGAACTAGCATTTTTGATAGTAAGCTTAGCTTTACCGCGCTCAAAACCAATCAGTTTTACCTTAACTTTTTGACCTTCACTTAAAGCACTAGCAACAGATTCTATTCTAGTGTCTGCTATTTCGCTAATATGCACAAAACCATCACGGCTACCTGTATAATTTACAAAAGCACCAGCATCGAGAATTTTTACCACAGTACCTTCAAAAACATCACCGATTTCTGGGTCAATAGCTATTTCTTTAATTTTAGCAATAGCAGCATCAAGAGCTTCTTTGCCCACAGCAGAAACAGAAACTTTACCTTCATCAGTAATATCAATTTTTGCACCAGTGGTATCGCAAATTTCTCTAATTACTTTGCCTCCAGGGCCAATAATTTCACGAATTTTTTCTTTCTTTACATCAAAAGATACGATTACTGGAGCAGTATCACTAAGCGCTGAGTTCGACTCAATCGCAAGAGCCATTTTTTTCAAAATATGTACACGACCTGCTTTTGCTTGATCTAAAGCTTTATCCATGATTTCAAAAGTGATTCCTGCCACCTTGATATCCATTTGTAATGCCGTTACACCTTCGCTACTACCAGCTACTTTGAAATCCATATCACCTAGATGATCTTCATCAGCAATAATATCAGACAACACTAAGAACTGATCGCCTTCCTTGATTAAACCCATTGCAATACCAGAGATTGGAGCCTTCAAAGGCACACCAGCATCCATCATTGCCATAGAGCCACCACATACAGTAGCCATAGAAGAAGAACCATTAGATTCTGATATTTCTGAAACCACTCTAACTGTATAAGGGAACTCATCTTTAGAAGGAATAGCTCTTTTAAGGGCTCTCCACGCTAATTTACCATGACCAATTTCGCGTCTACTTGGAGCGCGAAGAGGCGTCACTTCACCAACAGAATATGGAGGGAACAAGTAGTTCAACAAGAAATTTTCTTTATACTCTCCTTCAATGCAGTCAATGATCTGCTCATCCTGACCAGTACCCAAAGTTGTAGACACTAAACTTTGAGTCTCTCCTCTAGTAAATAAAGCTGAACCATGAACATTTGGGAATAAAGTTACTTCACATTCAATTTGTCTGATTTCATCAGGCTTTCTACCATCAATTCTTGTTTGTGAATTTAATGTATTTGTACGCAACACTTCAGCTTTCACAGCAGAAAGAGCTGAATCAACTTGGAACTGAGTATAGATCTCATCTTTAGTGAACTTTTCTCTCATAGACGCTGAAATAGCATCAATAGCACCATAGCGTTCTTGCTTAGACTTCAATGAAAATGCTTTCGTGATATCGTTTTTGGTAAGATCACGCATACTATTTTTTAATTCTTCTGGGAACACTTCTGATGTTGCCCATGCTTCTTTACCAGCTGCAGCTTTTAGCTCTTCAATAAGCTTAATTACCGGCTGAAAACCTTCATGTCCAAAGCGTACTGCTTTCAACATTTGCTCTTCCGTTAGGAAGTCAGCTTCAGACTCTACCATCATTACAGAATCTTTTGTTCCAGCAACAACTAGGTCCAATTGACTATCTTTCATTTCTTCAATAGAAGGATTTAGAACTAATTCACCATTGATCATTCCAACTCTACTTGCAGCTATCACCTCTGAAAAAGGAACTCCAGAAATAGCAAGCGCAGCTGATGCACCAATTAATGCTAGAATGTCAGTATTGTAAGCTTCGTCAAAAGAATGTACAGTACAAAGAACTTGTGTTTCATTAAAAAAACCAGGGTGGAATAAAGGTCTGATTGGACGATCTATTAGTCTTGAAACTAGAATTTCTTTTTCGCTCCTTCCGCTTTCTCTCTTAAAGAAACCACCAGGAATTTTACCCGCAGCATATGATTTTTCTTGGTAATGCACAGTTAAAGGGAAAAAATTAGCATCTTCCCTTGCTTTTTTAGCACTCACTGCTGTACATAGCACCATTGAGTTACCCATTTTTACCATAACAGCACCATCTGCTTGTCTGGCAATTTTACCAGTTGAAAGCTCTAATGCAGCTCCATTCCAATCGGTTTTTTTTACTATTTCATTAAACATTTATTTTATTTACCTAAATTTATTATTGGTTAGCTATATTTTTATTGTAACTGCTAACTTTCAAAAGCCCCAGAAGGGGGATAGATGAGATTATTCTTCAAATAAAATAAGCGAGCTAAAAAACCCGCTTATTTTTTGTCTTATTTTCTTAAACCCAGCTTATTAATTAGAGTTATATATCTATCTAAGCTTCTAGATTTTAAATAAGCAAGTAGTCTACGTCTACGTCCAACTAGCATCAACAAACCTCTTCTTGATGAGAAATCTTTATGATTATCTTTCAAGTGATCGGTTAGATTTTTTATTCTTTCAGTTAACACAGCGCATTGCACTTCAACAGAACCTGTATCATTTGCAACCGTTGCAAATTCTTTCATTAATTCTGTTTTGCGTTCTTGTGTAATCGACATCGTCATTCTCCTTTTTGATAATTAAAAACCCTTGATGATTTGAAGTTCCTATCTAACAAGCTACCAACCGCAATAATGCGGTTATTATGTCTGACCCAAGCTAAATCATAATTTTGATCATCGTCAAATTGACATTTTTGACCAAAATATATTCGCTCAGCGCAGATATCGCTTGCTTCAAGTACCGGGATGTCGTCTAGTACATCTTCAACCTTCAAGCACTTATTTCGTAAAAGCTTTTCAGCCTCCACAAAATCCATTGCCAAATAGCTAGAAATGTCTATTGCAGAGTTTGCATCAAACATACCAACTTTTAGGCGACGCAATAATATCACAAATCCTAAACTTTGCAAGGATAAAGAAATGTCTTCTGCTAGGGTTCGTATATAAGTCCCTTTGGAGCATTCACAAATATAGCTTGCAGTGCCTTTCTCTGCATCAAAGTCTGTGCATTTAAGGTCATATATATTTATGCTACGCTTAGCTAATTCAACTTCCTTTCCTTCGCGAGCTAACTTATATGCTCGCTGTCCATTAACCTTCAAAGCAGAGTAAGCCGGCGGTGTCTGCTCAACCTTTCCTACGAACTTCGAACAAACTTCTTCGCACTCTTGCTTGTTAGGTATATATTCAGTGTTTTGTATGATTTTTCCTGCGCTATCTGCAGTATCAGTTTTTGCCCCAAATTGGATGGTAAACTCATATTGTTTTTTAGCATCGATTAAAATACTAACGAGCTTGGTAGCTTCGCCAATTGCAATAGGCAAAACACCTTCAGCTTCAAGATCTAGAGTCCCCGTGTGCCCAATCTTATCTCCTTTAAACACTCGTTTAACCATGGATACAGCCTTCGCAGAACTAATGCCACATGGTTTATATATATTGAGCCAACCATTCATATATTAATCCTGGATTTTAGCCTGATAAAACTCTTCACCAATTGAAATTTCTTCACGATCATTTTTCACACGCCAATTATTGGTATCGCGAAGAGAATATATACACCCACAATATTCTTGCTTATAGAACTTTTCTTCCTTAGCTAGGTCATACATACGAGCACTTCCACCCTCTTTACGCCAGTTATATTTCCAATATGTAACTCCAGGATAATGCAAGGCCGAACGCTCCCCACTATCATTAATTTGTTCCATATTTTTCCAACGTGAAATGCCAAGAGAGCTAGTTATAACCTTGAAATTATTTTCATAAGCATATAAGGCCGTCCTTTCAAAACGCATATCAAAACACATTGTGCAACGCTTTCCGCGCTCTGGCTCTTGCTCCATGCCCTTTGCCCTTGCGAACCAATTTTGCACATCATAATCCGCATCAACAAAATCTAGATTTAACTTTTCAGCAAAACGAATATTTTCCTTTTTTCGAATTTCATATTCTTTCTTAGGATGGATATTTGGATTATAGAAAAAAATCGTTAAATCAATTCCAGATTCCGCCATTTTTTCAATAAGTGGACCAGAACAAGGAGCACAACATGAGTGCATAAGAACTTTATTCTCTCCACCTGGAACTTCAAACAATTCATTATTCATGCAGGATATCTTCAGCTAAATTATATTTATAGGTTTCTTTATAAAAACACAGGCCCAAAATACTCAATACCGATAAAGCCATTAAGTAATACGCAAAAGACATATGATCTTCCGTGAATTTATACAAAGCAGCTCCAATCATTGGTATTGTTCCACCAAAAACAGCAACGCTTAAATTATATGAAAGAGCTACCCCCGTAAACCTGACTCTAGTTGGAAATAATTCCACAAGAACAGTTGGTATAGGACCCATATAGCAACCTATTATAGCAGCAAAAACCACTTGTGACAATATTGCTAAAGTATAATTCATTGTATTTAAAGCAAGAAATGCTGGATAAATACTTACAACCAGAGCAATAGAAGATGCTAGCAACACTGGTTTTCTGCCGATTTTGTCAGAAACATATGCTGATATTGGTAAAAATATCGTCATAGTAAATAAAATTAATCCATAAACGACACCTTCATGATACTCCGAATAACCCAAAGTAATCATGTAACTTCTAATAAAGACTGTGATCGTATAGAATGGAGCGCAAACATTAATATAAATAATTATTGCCAGCAGAGTTTCTCTCCAATATTCAAAGAGAGTCTCTCTAAACGGAGTACGCGACAATAACCCCTGCTCTTTTGCAGCGATATATATAGGACTCTCGGCTAAATGAGACCTGATATACAAACCAATCATACCTATAAATAATCCAGTAATAAATGGTATTCTCCACCCCCAAGACATCAAATCTTCGGTAGATAAAAAATACTTAAAAGATTGAGCAACAAACATACCCAATATAATGCCAATACACATACTCACGAAAGACGCGCTACCAGCTAAACCTTTTTTATCATCCGGAGAATGCTCTACGATATAAGCTATACAGCCGCTAAACTCCCCGCCAAGCGAAAACCCTTGTAACAATCTGATAATTACTAAAATTATAGGCGCTGCAATTCCTATCGATTCATATGATGGTAACATGCCGATCCCTGCAGTAGGTACCGCCATTAATATAATTCCTAAAACCAAAGCAGCTCTTCTGCCTATGCGATCACCAATCTGACCAAACAGGACACCACCCACTGGGCGCACAACGCAACCTATCGCAAAAACCGCAAATGTCAGTATCTCAACAAACTCAGTTTCCGGAAAAAACTTAAGGCCAATAATATAAGCGAATTGAGCGTATAATGCATAATCATACCATTCTAGTGCATTACCAATCATGCCCGAAATTACTATTTTTTTCATATGTTTAATAGTTAATTAATTTCACGCATAATAGTGATGCAAACATAATGAGGCAAGTACTTATGATAATTTTTAATAT
>JAQXDF010000010.1 GCA_029251475.1 Rickettsiaceae bacterium | reverse complement strand
TACGCCATGCAACAACGCCATCTGGGTTCAGCATGACAAGTAGTGTAGATAGATCCGTCAATTGAATTCAGGATTGTATCTTGAAAAAGAGTAGAAAAAGTACTCAAATAACAAGAAGGAGTGATGCTTTGTTCAGGAATAACTTAATAGCAATACTTCATTGTAATTCACTATAAACTCGAGCCCCCTCCCAACTCATACATATAATAAAAAAAGCTCCCTGTAGAAACAGAGAGCTTTAAGAAGTAAATTATTCTTACTTTATCGTTTTAGCAATAGCTTATAGGCTTAGTTTAGCACCAATTAAAGCTACAGTACCACGAGTCGTTTTCTTAGGAAGTTCAGGATTATATTCTGGTCTTCCTTTTAACGTAAAGCTAGTAATTTGAGCATAAGGCTTAAATCCAGGAGCTAACTGATAATTAGTACCGACTGATACTGCATCAGTTTTATTTTTAAACTTAGTTCCTTTAAAGTAAGATACAGATACTGCAAATGGTCCTTGCTTGTAAGCAACAGCACCAATGCAGTAGCTAGTTTTACGCCCAGTTTTATGGAATAAAGGAGATGTAAGACTTTTACCCAAAGATCCATAAGAACCTGCATAAGAAAAATTACCAACATTTAATACTGTTCCTATGTTATAGGTTCTTAGTCCTTTTAAGCTAGTAGTTTGTGGATCAGCATCATTAGCTGTTGCATATTGCTTCACTGAACCAGCAGACTTACCAGCTTCACCAGTAAACGCAACTTTAAGATCAACTCCGTCTGCTATATTTTGCTCTATAGAAACACCACCAGTAACCGCGTTTTTAACAGTACTGTCTAATACAAACTTATTAATAGCACCACCATCATCTATTGTTTTTGTCTCAGTTCCACTAGAATTTTTAGTTAAGCTGTCAGCTCCAGTATTGCTTGAATCAGGAGTATATGATGCACCAACTTGAACCTTTGTTGACTCAGTCAACGCAAATTTTGGTGTGTAGTAAGCGATTGAGCGAGGAGGCTCAGTAGTATAAGATCTATTATCAAGAGATGTAGTTAATTTATCATCAAGAACAAAATCAACATTCGTGGCAAATGAAGGCTCTACGTTAGAATTTCCTTTCAAGTGTCCTATATTAGTATTAACATATCTAGACCAGTTATTTCCAGCACCAGCACCGATATCACCAGCGTCTACTACCATCATAGATGCAGCCGAGAATGGTGAACCAGCTTCAAAACGACCATAATCACTTTCTAAGAAGATATGAGATCCATCATAGCTTGCTCCACTCTTTCTTTTAGCTGTAGGAACTACTGCTATTTTAGCACCATACTCAACATCATTTACTTTGTTTGAAATTTTAGCCATCAATGCAGTACTATTATAGAATGCAAAACCTCTTCTATGGTTAGATACATTTCTTTCACCAGCAACCGTTTTTGTTTGCTTTCTTAAACCAGCTTGGAAATCAGCATATGCAGAGAAATCAATCTTTACATCTGATACTACTGGTAGTTTTTTTTCTTCAACTTTTGCTTTTGCTGCAATAGATGGAGTTGAAATAGCTAGCGCGCTAACTGTTACTAACAATGTTTTTTTGAAGTTAATCATAAGTACTACCTTAAACTAATTATTTTAAATCTTATATTCTATCAAGTTGTACATTCTCACAAAACTAATATTATGCAACCTTAAATATATCTGATATCTCAAGCAAAAACTCAACTTGAAAGCTAAAGAGACATAAAAGTCACACTACAAACCTCTGCTCGAATGATTGCTCATTATGCTTATGCCTAACAAGCCTGTCAATTTTTAAACATGACCTTTTGTTATTTTTTTTATTTAAACACAAAATAGTGGTAATTATAACACATGTATCTTTCACAGTCCTCAGTAGATATAGTGAAAATTGTTTATAATATATAGTGGTACCATCAACATAACTATTTAAGATATAGCTAAAAATTAGGAAGAAAATGATATTTTGACTTGTCATATAGCGGCAGTTATCGTACAATAATCTATCATATTAATGTAATCATAGGTTGTAAGTTTATGTCCATAATGTCTGATAAGTGGATAAAGGAAAAATCGGTTAAACACGACATGATTTCTCCATTTGTAGATCAACAGATCAAAACATCAGAAGATCAGAAAATAATTTCTTACGGGGTTTCTTCCTATGGTTATGACGCAAGAGTCTCTAGAGAGTTTGAAATATTTACGAACATCAACACTTCAGTAGTTGACCCTAAGAACTTTGACAAAGAGAGCTTGGTTCATAGAGAAACTGATGTCTGTATTATTCCACCCAATAGCTTTGCTTTGGCTAGAACCGTAGAATATTTCAAGATCCCAGAAGATGTACTTGTAATATGCGTAGGCAAATCCACATATGCTAGGTGTGGCATTATTGTGAACGTGACTCCGCTCGAACCAGGATGGGAGGGACACGTGACACTAGAATTTTCTAATACGACTCCACTTCCTGCAAAAATTTATGCGGGTGAAGGAGCATGCCAATTTTTATTTTTCCAAGGAAACGAACAATGCTCAACTACATACTCAGACAGAAAGGGTAAGTATATGGGGCAAACAGGCGTAACCTTACCTAGAACATAAACAACTACAATATAATTTAAACAGGAGCCAAAACAATGACAGAAGAAGAAAAAAACCCACATATTTCAGTGAGCGCACAATATGTAAAAGATTTTTCATTTGAAAACCCAAATGCACCCGCGTCACTGGTGGCGCCTAAATCAGCACCTCAAATTGAATTATCTCTTGATTTAAACGTGCAAAACCTACCCGAAAAAGATTATTACGAAGTTGAAATATCAATAAGCGCAAAGGCTTCAACCGAAGAAACAACAATGTTTTTAGTGGACCTAAAATACGCAGGTGTATTTTGTCTAACAAATATTCCTGAAGAACAAATTCAGATGTTACTAGCGGTACACTGCCCTTCTATCATCTTCCCTTATGCTAGAAAGATAGTAGCGGATGTAACGCAAGATGGTGGATTCCAGCCACTAATGATTGACCCCATAGATTTTGGAGTTCTATATAATAAAAAAATGTCCGAAGAACAAGGGTCCTAATTGACTGAAATAGATTGAAAAATTAATTTATTTAATTTTAGATTGACTATGCTTCTCTTTAGAATTAGAAACAGCTAGAGACAATTGTGTAATTAGATATAAAGAATTTTTTCCTAACACAAAATTGAGACCTACTAAAAAATAGTTCTTTTATAAGGCTAACATATATACAGAAAAAAATCATTGAATTAACATTTTTGTAAAAAAAGACTTGATTTTTATTAAATATAATGTGATTATAACGAAAATAAAAACATTAACATAAAACTAAGGATTAAAACATGAGAGTACTACTAATAGAAGACGATTCATCTACAGCAAGATCTATCGAGTTAGCACTAGCTGCTGAAGGTATTATTTGCGATACAGCAGAAGTGGGAGTAGAAGGCATAGAAATTGGCAAGATTTATGATTACGATATCATTCTTTTAGATTTGATGTTACCAGATATCGATGGTTATGAAGTATTGCTACGT
This sequence comes from Rickettsiaceae bacterium, assembly GCA_029251475.1. Classification (GTDB taxonomy): domain Bacteria; phylum Pseudomonadota; class Alphaproteobacteria; order Rickettsiales; family Rickettsiaceae; genus Megaera_A. Next base: position 4,467 of record JAQXDF010000010.1, on the reverse strand, counting down.
TTACGCTCAGCCAAGGTCAAAACACCTATTTTAATTCTTTCTGGTCTTTCATCTGTTGATCAAAAAATCAAAGGCCTAGGGTTTGGCGCTGATGATTATCTAACTAAGCCATTTAATAGAGGCGAATTAGTAGCAAGAATTCAAGCTATTGTGCGCCGTTCAAAGGGCCACTCAGAATCAGTTGTAAGATTTGACAAAGTAGCTATCAATCTAGATACAAGAATTGTAGAAGTAGATAGCACCCAAGTTCACTTAACGAACAAAGAATATGCTATCTTAGAATTACTAGCTATGCGTAAAGGCACTGTTCTTACAAAGGAAATGTTCTTGAATCACTTATATAGCAGCATGGATGAGCCTGAAATCAAAATCATTGACGTGTTTGTTTGTAAGTTACGTAAAAAACTTGCTAAAGCCTCTGGTGGTGTAAACTACATAGAAACAGTATGGGGCCGTGGCTACATGCTGAAAGACTATGAAGAGCATCATGGTGTTTCTTTGGAAAGCGGGCCAACAGAAGCTGACTTAGACTTGGTTAAATAACCACGCTAATTAATTGTTGATTATAAAGGCTCGTCTTATTAAACTAGGATGGGCCTTTTTAATATAGAGATTATATGAAAACAGATATTGTAATTATTGGATCAGGTCCAGTTGGCATATTCACTGCCTTTCAAGCTGGAATGCTAGGAATGAAATCTTGCATTATTGACGCTCTAGAGATTCCAGGCGGTCAATGTAGTGCCCTATACCCAGAAAAACCAATTTATGATATCCCAGCGTACCCTCAGATTATTGCCCAGGAACTGATAGATAATTTAGTCAAGCAAGCTAAGACGTTTGATCCAAAATACTTAATGTCCCGGAAAGTTATAAGACTGGAGCAAAAAAACAATGAATTTACCGTAACTACGGATCAAGGCGACATTATTTCTGCAAAAGCTGTTATTATTTCTGCTGGCGCAGGAGCTTTTGGACCTAATAGACCTCCTCTAAAAGACATTGAATCCTATGAAAAAACATCCGTATTTTACTTTATATCAAATCGCGAATCTTTTGCTGGTAAAAAAATCTTGATAGCTGGAGGCGGAGACTCTGCTCTAGACTGGGCTATTTCATTGTCCTCGATTGCACAGGTCAGTATCGTACACAGAAGGGCTAAATTCAGGGCTGCACCTTCTACAGTAGCAAAAATACATGAACTAGCTGAGCTTGGTACTATAGATTTAATCACCAACTTTCAGCTATCCGAATTAAAAGGTAAAGACGGAGAGCTAGAAGAAGTAATACTAGCTGACCTAGATGGCAATAAAAAACATATTAAAACCGATATATTATTACCATTTTTTGGACTGTCTCAAAATTTAGCCCCCCTAAATGAATTTGGATTAGAAATCAAGAACCAGCATATAAAATCTAATTATCCCTACTTTGAAAGCAACATACCTGGAATTTATGCCGTAGGAGATGTGGCCACATATGAAGGCAAGTTGAAACTAATTTTAACTGGTTTTTCAGAAGCGTCCTCGGCATTGCATCATGTATATAGCAGGGTCTTCGATGGCAAAGCCTTACATTTTGAGCACTCCACAACAAAAGGTATACAGCCATGAGTAAAATATTTAACACGCCAGGACTAATAAATATATCAGACGCAAGTATACCTCCTCACAACTCTAACTTAAATACCTTCTATTCTAAGCGCATAAGCACTCCTATTGGCACGATGCTGGCTATTGCAGATAATGATTTTTTATATCTATTAGAGTTCGAAACATCACCATTCTTGGGTAGGAAAATAACTAGCATTTGTTATGACCTAAAAGCTACTATTCATACTGGCACAAACGAAGTAATTACTAGGCTTCAAGAAGAGCTTGAACTATATTTTTCTGGAAAACTTAAGAAGTTTAGTGTCAATATCAAAACAGTCGGTACTGATTTTCAACGAAAAGCCTGGTCAGCCGTATCTGAAGTTCCGTACGGTAAAACTTGTTCTTATAAAGAACAGGCCAATAACATAAATAAACCCTCTTCTTTTAGAGCTATTGCCAATGCTAACTCGGCTAATAAGATTGCAATAATTATCCCGTGTCACCGTATCATTAATCGGACTGGTAATATTGGTGGATATTCTGGTGGTATCGACAAGAAACTTTGGCTACTTGAACACGAGAAAACAAAATAATATTCGTTATTATAATGAATTTAGACGAAGTAGGGACTAGGCGTAATGATGCAAAGCCAATAAAGCTATGAGAGAGTGGTGCACAACATCGCCGCTCAAAATAAATTCACTATACTAATGCCCGCCCACCATAATCACGCATAGTTTATCTTGCTATAAACTTGCTAATTATAAAAAGCATCATTATACTAATATGGACCATAAAATTATCAGCTAATCTAGATGAAAAAATTAATTTGCAATATATACCAGGCTATTAATAACATGATAGATCACGAAGGCATTGAGCATGCAGGCTACATGTCCTTTATGATTTTGGTGTCGATATTCCCATTTTTTATATTTATTTTAGCTCTTACCAGCTTTCTGGGAGCTTCAGAACTAGGAGAAAAATTTATTGAACTAGCTATAAATAATATGCCTAGCCAATCAGTTGATTCCATAAAAACAAGAATAGATGAATTAATCAAATCTCCGCCGCAAAGCCTTATGACTCTTGCTATATTTGGAACTATATGGACATCTTCATCTTTTGTAGAATGCCTTAGAACCATATTGAATAAAGTCTATGAAATAAAATCCCCTCCCAACTATATCCTGAGAAGATTACTTAGCATTGCTCAGTTCTTAATTATCAGTCTAGCAATTTCTTTAGCTATGCTTCTATTAATCGCTGTTCCTATTGCCTTATATAAAATCCCGCAATTCGTATCATTAATAGAAGACTATAAAGAAGCCCTAAACATAGCTAGATACCTGGCACTTGCTCTATCTTTGTTCTTAAGCGTCTGTGCATTATATTATATTATCCCCAATGCGAAGCTTAAGTTTATAGAAGTTATCCCGGGCGCATTTTTTACCGTATTATGCTGGACAATTAGTGGATATTTATTATCCAAGTATATAGTATATTATAATCAACTAGATGTTATCTATGGTTCACTTGGTAGCATCATCATAACCTTAATGTTTTTCTATATAGTAAATATGATTTTTATTGTAGGAGCTGAGTTTAACTATTTATCAAGGACTAAGCATGATTAGCATTATTTCACCTTCCAAGTCTATGGACTTCGAAACCAAGGCGCCCTCTTCTGTATCTAGCCAGATCAAAAAAAATACTAATACCGATCTGGTTCTTAAAAGCTTACAATCATTGTCGGTAAATAACATAGCTAGCATAATGAGCGTAAGTCAAAAAATTGCGGGCTTAAATTATGATCGTTTTCAGGAATTCCAAACTGCGCCTGAGAAGCAGGCTTTATTTGCTTATACCGGCGATGTATATAAAAACATAGACACTAATGACTTATCCGATTCTGACTTAAATTTTGCGCAAAATCATTTACGCATATTCTCTGCCCTATACGGAATATTATCTCCACTAGATAAAATCAAGCCATACCGACTAGAAATGTCTAACAAACTTCCTGAAATAGCCCCCAAGGGAATGAATCATTTTTGGAAAGAGCAGATCACTCAACGGCTAAAACTTGAATTGGTGGAGCATAAAAACAAAACATTGATTAACCTGGCTTCCAACGAGTATTCAGCATCAATAGACCCTGCTTTACTAGAAGCTCCAATAATAAACATGCATTTTCGTGAAGAACGAGATTGGGTACTAAGAAATATAGCCTTAAACGCAAAACGTGCGCGTGGCATGCTGTCTGATTACATAATAAGAAACAAATTGGACTCTCCCAATGATCTTAAATCTTTTAATATGAATGGATATAAATTTGATTCCGAGAAATCAGACGAGAACAACTTCTTCTTTATAAGATGAGAATGGTTTTTTCTTATCTTATATAGACCTTTTTACCCCAGCTACTTACCCTTTTTCTCTCTTTTTTCCTGTCTTTTTTCTTTTGCAGATTTTAAAGGAGCTTTCTTTGCTTCTTTTTTGCCTTTGTCCTGTTTACCTTTGTCGCCCATTTGATTACTCCAAGTTTATTATTGGATTGAACAATACTATCCAATAATTTTACTATACTGAAGATACGATTAAAAAAATAGTATTATTTCTTATGGGCCATCGAATTTGGCGTCATCCTGAATAACCACCACCGTCATACTGAACCCAGGTTTGCGTATCTATGCGTCTTTTATAGATTCCGGGCATTGACGGCGTAGTTGCATGGCGGTTGAAAAAGGTAGGTAGTTGCGCTATTAAAGTACGTATGAAAAAATACAGAAAAGAGCGCAACTGGTCGCAATATAACCAGAACTTAAAGAAAATAGCAAGAGTAGAATTCTTCATCAGTGAAGAGGCTCTA
>JAQXDF010000002.1 GCA_029251475.1 Rickettsiaceae bacterium | reverse complement strand
ATCGAATTGTTCAATCGAAAATTAAGTGCAAAATTGTGAATTTAATAATTGCTGCCTAGAATTTTGCTATAAGAAATCTCAGCTCTTGGATACGCCATGCAACAACGCCGCTTGATCCGGAATCTAAAAAGAATAGACCCTGAAACAAGTTCAGGGTGACGAGCGGCGTTCAAGGTAACGGGTTGTGTTCAGTATGACGAGGCAGGACTTCAGAAGCGAGCCTGCCCTCCATAGTGCGCGTACTATTTGATAAATTGATCTGGTGCGGCTGAGCCTGGGATGGTTGATTTGAAGGAACTTCCATCGCTCTTGCTAATAGTATAACATACTAATTATATCGCTTATTACTATTAAAAATGAATTATTACCAAGTTGTGGCTTGATGCTAGTTACTACAAACCACGTTTTTTCCACCATTCGTCAGTACGGAATTCTTCGGGGAGATCTACATCATCATCCCACCCTGGTGCATCCCACTAAGCCCCTTTTAAAACAAATAATCCGCTTTCTTTTATAATTTCTGTAATAGTATTTTTATACAAAATATTTTTATTGATTTTGTTGATAGTTACATGGTGTGTAAAATCATGCCCCGAAGAAATAATGGCAAGTAATTCTGGAATTAGCAGAGAAAAAAACACCTCTTCTCTAATTCCTTTTTTTATTATTTCTGTATAATCTTTAGAGGAGTCAAATTCACAAATAAATGTAGTAAAGTCAAGAGTTTTAAGGACTATAAAAACCTTGTATTTATTGTATATAGAACTATAAAACTTTAAAAAGAGATTTTCATAATTATAATATATATTTTTCTTTTCTAGATCTTTAGCAAAAATTTTCTCATCATGTAATACTATCAAATCATCAGATTCTTTTTCATCAAGCCAATGATCAAAAATTGAAAACACCATATCGGATTTTTGAACTTCATCAAATGCCCCAATAGCAGAAATATTAAAACTTTTGAAAATTTTACTCATTATTTTTTGATCTACAATACGCATCTTATTTTCTCAGAAATTTCCCCTCTTTAGTAAATGTGGCTATACGTTTCTTAGTAATGTTGTCGTAGAGTTTGTAATAACTACCACCTTGTGGTCTTGCACCCGAATTAACGGATGTATCTATCTCTATGTAATGAACTGTTTTTGGATCCTCATACTTTGCTCTTTGTCCAGATTGTTGAATACGTTTAGTAAATCTATCAACATCCAAATAATCATCTTTTTGAAAATCTTTCTTTTTATAATCTTTATAATGAAGATAATCTTCCGGGTTATGCTCATGTATTGGAAACGATTCCTGTAAAGTTTCACGGTCTATTTGTGACGGTTCATAGCCTGGTAGTCTAGTTGATTCTGCATATTTAGCTCTGTCGTCTATTGTTATATTATCAGCAGAAATAGGTTTTTGCAATGGTGGCGTAGTTAAAGTTTTTATCTTATGTTCTTCCGGAGCTCTTGAAATTGTAGATGACTTGGTTACATCAACAGTATTTTCATGCAAAGAATCATTTTCTTCCGCAGCCCCT